>NZ_BCBP01000038.1:0-91417 GCF_001753955.1 Pseudomonas sp. NBRC 111139 | reverse complement strand
GCGCAACAGCAGGTATCCGCAAGACCATCAACACAGCCCCAATAAACGCATAGATCGCCCATTCCCGAAGGTCGGAACGCACGATCCACAGGAAATGCAGCAAGCCCAACCCAAGCACCGCATACACCAACCTGTGCAGCTTCTTCCACCGCGCCCCCAGCCGCCGTTGGCTGTACCGGTTCGAGGTGACCGCCAGCACCAGCAAACCCAGGAGCCCCAGCGCCCCCACGATAATGTAGGGCCGCTTGCGCAGCTCCACAGCCAACTGCCCCCAATCCAGCCCAAGAATAAAGAACAGGTAACAGAGGATGTGCAGCACTATATAAGCGAACGCCCACAACCCCAGCTGCCGGCGAACCACGATCCAACCAGACCAGCCCGTCAGCTTCTGCAGTGGCGTCATGCTCAAGGTCACCAACAGGAAGGTAAGCGCCCCAAGCCCAAGGCGGTCCATCATGATCTTCCCGGGATCAGGCCCCAGCAGGTTCATCGCCGCTTCATATAGCCACCACACCGGGAACAGGCAGCCTACGACAAAGATGGCCAAGCGAAACCAGGGGTAACGCATCAGTAGTTCTTCCGCAGATCGAGCCCGGTATACAGCGACGCCACTTCATCAGCATAGCCATTGAACATCTGCGTCTCCCGCACATTGGGGCTGAACAACCCGCTGGGCAAGCGACGTTCGCGCGCCTGGCTCCAGCGCGGGTGGTCGACTGTCGGGTTCACATTGGCGTAGAAACCATATTCATCCGGCGCCAGCCCTTCCCAGGTAGTGCCGGGCTGCTCCGCTACCAGGCTGATGCGCACAATCGACTTGATGCTCTTGAAGCCATACTTCCAAGGCACCACCAAACGCAACGGCGCACCGTTCTGGTTGGGCAGTTCCCGGCCGTACATACCCACTGCGAGAATTGCCAGCGGGTGCATCGCCTCATCCAGGCGCAACCCTTCTCTATAAGGCCAGTCGATCAAGGCGAAGCCAGAACGCTGCCCCGGCATATGCTGCGGATCCTTCAGCGTTTCGAAACGCACATAACGCGCACTGGAAGTCGGCTCGACCTGCTTGAGCACCTGAGCCAAAGGGAACCCCAGCCACGGAATGACCATCGACCACGCCTCTACGCAGCGCAGCCGATAGATCCGCTCCTCAAGCTGATAGGGTTTGACGAAGTCCTCCAGTGCATAGCGTCCGGGCTTGCCAACCTCACCATCCACCACAATGGACCACGGTTCGGTCTTCAGGCTGTCGCCATTGGCCGCCGGGTCGCCCTTGTCGGGCCCGAACTCGTAGAAGTTGTTGTAGTGAGTGGCGTCCTTGAACGGCGTAATCGCCTCGTCCTTCACCGTCACCGCTTGCCAGCGCGTGGCCGCGAGCTTGTCAGTGAACCAGGCCGGCGCGGCCCCAGCCTGCACATCGGCATAACGCGACATTTGCGCCGCGCCCACCCCGCCCGGCAATGCGCCTAGCGCCAAGCCAGCCAATGAGCCACCCAGCAGGGTACGACGGGAAAGGTAAATGCCTTCGGGGGTGATCTCCGACGCCTTGCACTCGGAAGACCTGGGAAGCTTGATAAGCATGAACGGCTCCATAGCACTGAGTAACGGATGTACCAGTAAGACTATGGAGCCGTGAGGTTATTCCAGCGTTAAGTGATTTTCACGCTTTGCGACGGCGAGCCTTCAGCAGGAACTGGATCGGCCCCGATGCTGCATAGGCAAGGAAGATCAACAGCAGGA
Organism: Pseudomonas sp. NBRC 111139; assembly: GCF_001753955.1. NCBI lineage: Bacteria > Pseudomonadati > Pseudomonadota > Gammaproteobacteria > Pseudomonadales > Pseudomonadaceae > Pseudomonas > Pseudomonas sp. NBRC 111139. The sequence goes on along the minus strand of NZ_BCBP01000038.1, from coordinate 89,677 downwards.
TACGCGGCGGGTCGCTGAACACGACGGCAAACACCAGCACCACCGCCAGGATCGCCACGAACGGGACGCGCCCCTTGAGGTCCAGCTCCTTGAAACTGTTGTACTTGATGTTGCTGACCATCAGCATGCCAGCAGCAGCCACCAGCAGCGCGACCAGGAACGACAGCTTGGAGCCCTGGATGCCGTAGTCGCTGAACGCCCATACGGTGCCCGCCACCACACCTGCGGCAGCCGGGCTGGCCAGGCCGATGAAGTAGCGCTTGTCGGCGGTACCGACCTGGGTATTGAAGCGCGCCAGGCGCAACGCGGCGCCGGCCACATAGATGAAAGCAACCATCCAGCCGACCTTGCCCATGTCACCCAGCGCCCAGCCGAAGGCCAGCAAAGCCGGGGCCACGCCGAAGGCGACCATATCCGACAGCGAGTCATACTCGGCACCGAAGGCACTCTGGGTATTGGTCATGCGCGCAACGCGGCCGTCCAGGCCGTCGAGCACCATGGCCACGAAGATGGCGATAGCGGCAAAAGCGAAGTACTTGCTCGCCTCGCGCGGGTCGCCGGCACTCAGGGCGCTCTGTGCGCTCATCGAGCTGATGATGGAATAGAAACCGGCAAACAGGTTGGCGGTGGTAAACAGGTTGGGCAACAGGTAGATGCCGCGGTGGCGCACCTTGCGGCCTTCGGCGTCATGCCCTTCTTCAACGTGCTCATCGACAGGTAGCAGGCTTTCGGCGTCGGAGGGCTTGTTCGGCTCTTCGGGACGTTCGCTCATGGAGGGTACCTTGCAACAGGATGGAAAATGTTCGACACGGGCCCGCGAAACAGGTTCTGACAGCGAGCCACTGGTCTGCTTTATACCAGAAGCTGGATGCCAGAACGAAAAAACGCGGCCGAAGCCGCGTTTTTCATCTTTCGATAAGACTTAGTTCTTGGTCTTGTCGACGATTTTGTTAGCCGAGATCCACGGCATCATCGAGCGCAGCTGCTCGCCGATGATTTCGATGCCGTGAGCGGCGTTGTTGCGGCGCTTGGCGGTCATCGATGGGTAGTTGGTAGCACCTTCGGAGATGAACATCTTCGCGTACTCGCCGTCCTGGATGCGCTTCAGGGCATTGCGCATGGCCTTGCGGGATTCTTCGTTGATGACTTCCGGGCCAGTGACGTACTCACCGTATTCGGCGTTGTTGGAGATCGAGTAGTTCATGTTGGCGATGCCGCCTTCGTACATGAGGTCTACGATCAGTTTCAGCTCGTGCAGGCACTCGAAGTAGGCCATTTCCGGCGCGTAGCCAGCTTCGACCAGGGTTTCGAAACCGGCTTTGACCAGCTCGACGGTACCGCCACACAGAACAGCCTGCTCACCGAACAGGTCGGTTTCGGTTTCGTCCTTGAAGGTGGTTTCGATGATACCGGTACGGCCACCACCCACGCCCGAAGCGTAGGACAGTGCGACGTTCTTGGCGTTGCCGGAAGCGTCCTGGTAGATAGCGATCAGGTCAGGGATGCCGCCGCCTTTGACGAACTCGGAGCGAACGGTGTGGCCCGGGGCTTTCGGCGCGATCATGATCACGTCGAGGTCGGCACGCGGAACAACCTGGTTGTAGTGGATCGAGAAACCGTGAGAGAAGGCCAGGGTAGCGCCCTTCTTGATGTTCGGCTCGATTTCGTTCTTGTACAGAGCGCCCTGGAACTCGTCCGGGGTCAGGATCATGACCAGGTCAGCCGCAGCGACAGCGGTAGCAACGTCGGCAACTTTCAGGCCGTGGGCTTCAGCCTTGGCAACGGTAGCCGAACCTTTACGCAGACCGACGGTAACGTCTACACCGGAGTCTTTCAGGTTGCACGCCTGAGCGTGGCCCTGGGAGCCGTAACCGATGATGGCGACTTTCTTACCCTGGATGATGGAAAGGTCGCAGTCTTTATCGTAGAAAACTTTCATGAAAATACCCCTGGTTATATCTCGGCCCCTGCGGAGCCATCGCTAATTTTTTGGATTTAGATGCTGAGCACTTTGTCGCCACGGGCAATGCCGGTAACGCCGCTGCGCACGGTTTCCAGAATCGATGCAGTGCCGATCGCCTGGATGAAGCTGTCCAGTTTGTCGCTGGTACCGCTCAGCTGCACGGTGTACACGCTGGCGGTCACGTCGACGATCTGGCCACGGAAGATATCCGTGGTGCGCTTGATCTCGGCACGCTGGGCACCGGTGGCCTTGACCTTGACCAGCATCAGTTCACGCTCGATGTGAGCGCTTTCCGACAGGTCGACAAGCTTGACCACTTCGACCAGCTTGTTCAGGTTCTTGGTGATCTGTTCGATCACTTCGTCATGGCCAACGGTGGTCAGCGTCAGACGCGACAGGGTCGGGTCTTCGGTTGGCGCTACAGTCAGGCTTTCAATGTTGTAGTTGCGCTGGGAGAACAGGCCGACCACGCGGGACAACGCACCTGGTTCGTTTTCCAGCAGCAGGGAAATGATGTGCCGCATATCAGGTACGCTCCGTCTTGCTCAGCCACATGTCACGCATCGAGCCATCCTTGATCTGCATCGGATAGACGTGCTCACTGCGGTCAACCGCGATGTCGATGAACACCAGACGGTCCTTCATCGCAAACGCTTCTTCCAGCTTCGGCTTGAGGTCCTTCAGGCTGGTGATGCGGATACCCACATGGCCATAGGCCTCGGCCAGCTTGATGAAGTCAGGCAGCGACTCGACGTACGAGTGCGAGTGACGACCGTTGTAGGCCATGTCCTGCCATTGGCGGACCATGCCCAACACACCGTTATTCAGGTTGACGATCTTCACCGGCAGGCCGTATTGCATGCAGGTAGACAGCTCCTGGATGTTCATCTGGATGCTGCCTTCGCCGGTCACACAGGCCACGTCCTGATCCGGGAAGTTGAGCTTGACGCCCATCGCCGCCGGGAAGCCGAAGCCCATGGTGCCCAGGCCACCGGAGTTGATCCAGCGGTTTGGCTTGTTGAAGCGGTAGTACTGCGCGGCAAACATCTGATGCTGGCCCACGTCGGAAGTGACGAAGGCATCGCCATTGGTCACTTCACACAGTGTCTCGATGACTTTTTGCGGTTTGATGACGTTGCCATCGCCCTTGTCGTAAGGGAACAACTCGCCATTGCCACGCCATTCGTCAATCTGCTTCCACCAGGCATCCAGCGAAGCCTTGTCAGGCTGCTCGCCGATTTCCTTGAGGATGCCGAGCATTTCGCTGAGCACGCTGTCGACCGGGCCGACGATTGGCACGTCGGCCTTGATCATCTTCGAGATCGACGCCGGGTCGATGTCGATGTGGATGATCTTGGCGTTCGGGCAGAACTTGGCCGGACCGTTTACAACGCGGTCGTCGAAACGCGCACCGACGGCAAAGATGACGTCGGCATTGTGCATGGCCATGTTGGCGGTGTAGCTGCCATGCATGCCGAGCATGCCGAGGAACTGGCGGTCGGTACCCGGGAAGCCACCCAACCCCATCAGGGTATTGGTGACCGGCAGGTTCAGCGACTTGGCGATTTCAGTCAGGGCTTCGGAGCCACCGCCGAGGATCACACCGCCACCGGAGTAGACGACCGGGCGCTTGGCCGCCAGAAGCATCTCGGCAGCCTTGCGGATCTGGCCGGAGTGACCACGGACCGCCGGGCTGTAGGAGCGCAGCTTGACCTTTTTCGGGTAGACGTATTCGAACTTCTCAGCCGGGTTGGTCATATCTTTTGGAATGTCGACCACGACTGGACCTGGACGACCGGATTGCGCCAGGTAGAAAGCTTTTTTCAGAACTTCAGGGATCTCGGTCGGATTCTTGATCATGAAGCTGTGCTTCACGATCGGCCGCGAGATACCGATCATGTCAGTTTCCTGGAAGGCATCGGTGCCCACCATGGTGCTAGGCACCTGGCCGGACAGAATGACCATCGGAATCGAGTCCATGTAGGCGGTGGCAATACCGGTAATGGCATTGGTTGCGCCAGGACCGGAGGTTACCAGCACCACACCGGCCTTGCCGGTGGCGCGAGCGTAACCGTCCGCCATATGGGTGGCCGCCTGCTCGTGACGAACCAGGATGTGTTCCACTTCCGGTTCTTTGAACAGTGCGTCGTAAACATGCAGGAGAGCACCACCAGGGTACCCGTAGATGTGCTTAACGCCTTCGTCACGCAAAAAGCGGACGACCATCTCAGCGCCAGATAAAAGCTCCACGTTGTTCACCTCTAAAACGCCAGAATACCGCCCTCACTGGACGGGTCTTAATAGGTTTACTGCCAAGCAGAGCATGAGCGAACGTCAGCACTGACTGAGCAAGTATTGGGAAATCCCCAGAGTGTTGCGGGGGTTTCCCACCCAGCGCGAGGTAACGCGTTGCGGGGTGTAACAGGTCGGCGCGGGTGTGCACCTCATGATCTGCTTAGCGGGTCTGCTTCTGGCAGTCCCTCTACAGCGGAAGTTGGATTCTTGTGATTCGGCGCCAACAAGTCAAGAAAAATTATTGCCAATTTTTCCCCAAGATGAATTCCTGCCACCACTAAAAATCGCTTCAGCAGCAGAATTAAGAAGATTTCCAAAAAAAAGGGCCACAATCTGCGGCCCTTGACGGAAAAACTGAAGAAATCAGGCGGAAGGAGCGATCAATTGATCAAAAGCTGCCAACAGGCGGCGTAGCTCACGACTTTGCTCCGGCCGGTCGGTAAACACCGTTTCGGCCATGACAAGGATGCTCGATGCATTGGGCAGCGGGTGGCCCAGCTCGATGATGATCTTCATGCGTGGCAGGAAGATCCATTGCAGCCACTGCTCAAAACTGAGGGTATCCACGGCGAACGGCACCGTACTGGCCAGTGCCTCGTCGCTTGGCGGCTCGTCATCCCACCAGCCTTGCACCTGCAGCTCGCGCTCGATCAAGAGCAGGTGGTCGGCAATATCCAGCACGCGTTGCTCGATCATCACGAATTGACCCGCGCCTTTTGCCGGGCCAGCGCAGCGCCGGCGCTGTCACCCTGCTTTTCACGGGCCTGGGCGATCGTGTTCCAAAGCTCTGCCTGCAGGCTTGGGCGACCGTTGGCGTAGGTCAGGGCGCGGCGCGCCAACTGCTCGGCCTGCGCCGCATCACCTTGCGAGAGGCGCACCTGGGCCAGGCGATACAGGACCTGCGGCTCACGCGGAGCAATGCGCTGGGCACGCTCCAGGCTAGAGGCGGCACCGTTGAAGTCGCCACTGCCCTGCTGCGTCTTCGCAGTGGTCAGCAGTGCCAGCACAGGACCGTCCAGCTGCTCGTCGGCCGACAGGCCACCGGCGGCGGCGCTGCGCGGAATACCGGTTGGCGCACTGGCGCTTTGCGGGGTGCTGTTCATCGCAGCGATGTCGAAGGGTTCATCGGCAATCGGGTTGGGATTGGTGGTCATCGGCGCCGAACTGACAGGCCCTGCACTGATCGGCCCCGGGGTGATCGGCGAGGTACTGATCGGCGCAGCGCCATTGCCCGCCGGGAATGTCTGGATGCCCGATGCGCCTGCGCCCTGCGGGATCATCACGGTGACACCGGAATCCTCCGGCAGCGTCTGCGCCTGGGCGGTGCCGGTGTTATAGCCACCCGCCGAGCGGTTGGCCGTCACGCGTTCGCTGTTGGACACGCGGGTGCTCGAGTCGACCACCGGAATATTGCCACGCGGGACGCTGGAGCACCCCTGGAGCACAGCCAACGCCGTCACGGCAGGAAACAGCCACTTGTTCACGTCACACCTCATCAATGCAGCCTGTGCTTAATTCATCCAGCCCTTGACCCAGTCCATTACCGATTCGACTGGGTCCTGCTCGCCGCCACAGGTTGCGCCGGCCGGCGGCTCACTCCCGCGAATATACGGCATCTGCACCGCTCCCGGACAGCTGGCATCAGACCCGTGGCCTGTGTAAGGGTCGATCCAGGCCTGCACCACGTTATCCGGTTGCGGCATATCCAGCGGCAGCGGGTCGGCTTTCTTCATGAAGCTGGTCCACACCTGCAAGGCGCCGGTGGCGCCGGTAAACGGTGTCTTGCCGTTATCGTCACGACCCATCCACACCACGGCCAGCAGATCCTGACTGAAGCCGGAGAACCAGCTGTCACGCGAGTCGTTACTGGTACCGGTCTTGCCCGCCAGGGTCAGCGAGCGTGGCAAGGTGTTGTACACCGAACGCCCTGTACCTTCGCGCATTACACGCTGCATGGCGTTCTGCACCAGGTAAATGGCACCCGGGTCGAAGGTTTGCTGGATCTGGAACGGGTAGCGCTTGAGCGGCTCGCCCTCGGCGGTGAGCACGCTGCGGATACCGCGCATCGGCGTGTTGAAGCCGCCGTTGGCGATGGTCTGGTACATGGTTGCGACCTGCATCGGCGACATGCCACCCGCCCCCAGCAACATGGCCGGAAACGCTGGCCAGTCGACATTCACGCCCAAACGACCAATGGTCTTGATCACGTTCGGCACACCCACTTCCAGGCCGAGCTTGGCGGTCGACAGGTTGTAAGAGTTGGCCAGCCCCTGGTACAGGTAGATAGTGCCATGCGGGCGGCGGTCATAGTTTTGCGGGCGCCAGACCTGGCCGTCAGCCCCTTTGACCGAAAATGGCTCGTCCTGCACCCAACTGGTCAGGGTGTACTTGCTCGGCTGCTCCAGCGCAGTCAGGTATACCGACGGTTTGACCAGGGAGCCGATCGGCCGTACAGCATCGATGGCCCGGTTGAAGCCGGCAAAACCTGCCTGGCGGCTACCGATCAGCGCCTGTACTTCACCGGTTTCAGGGTTGGTCACGACCATTGCCGCCTCGACATCGTCTGCCCCCTTGCGGCCCGCCAGGCGCTTGAAGGTCTCGCTCATCGAGGTTTCGGCCTTCATCTGCAGGATAGGGTCGAAGCTGGTAAAGATGCGCAGGCCTTCTTCGGTCAAGTCTTCGTCGCGGTAGTCCTGGCGCAACTGTCGCTTGACCAGGTCGAGGAAGGCAGGGAACGAGCTGTCGGCCAGGCTGCCACGCTTGGTCACGCCCAGCGGCATTTTCTTCGCCGCATCGACTTCTGCCTGGCTGGCCACGCCCTGCTCGGCCACCAGGTCGAGCACCAGGTTGCGGCGAGCCAGGGCACGCTCGGGGTGACGCCGCGGGTTGTAGTAGGACGGGCCTTTGACCATGCCCACCAGCAGGGCGATCTGATGCAGTTTCAGCTCAGACAGCGGCTGGCTGAAGAAGAACTGGCTCGCCAGACCAAAGCCGTGCACCGCGCGTTGACCGTCCTGGCCGACGAACACCTCGTTGAGGTAAGCCTCAAGGATTTCGCGCTTGTCGTAGTGCAGTTCGAGCAGGACCGCCATCATCGCCTCGGTCAGCTTGCGGCTGAGGCTGCGCTCGCTGCTGAGGTAGAAGTTCTTCACCAACTGCTGGGTCAGGGTACTGCCACCCTGGCGCATCGAGCCGGACGACGTGTTGACCCACATGGCCCGGGCGATGGACTTTGGCGACACGCCGTAGTGGCTGTAAAACTCGCGGTCTTCCGTGGCCACCAAGGTTTCGAGCAGATATTTGGGTACCTGATCAATCTTGATCAGGATGCGGTCTTCGAGATTTTTCGGATAGATGCCGCCGATCATCAGCGGCTCCAGCCGCACCACGTCAAGCGCCTTGCCATTGGCACCGGAAAGGCCTGCAACGTAATCGCCAGAGAAGCGTACACGGACGAACTGCGCCGGCTCCATGCCCTCGTAGAACTGAAAGCCACGGGTATTGAGGTCGACGGTATTGCCGCTGACGGACGCAGCGCCCGGGCCGTTGGCCGCGTTTTCGCGACGGTAGCCGAGCGCATCGAGCTCGGTGAGGAAGTCGTTCTTGCTCAACTTCTGGCCGGTGAACAGCTCCAGCGGTCGGGCATACACTTTGGCCGGGATGGTCCAGCGCTTGCCGGAGAACTTTTCCTGGACGACGGCATCGAGGTAAACCGCGAAGCCGGCGACGATCACCAGGCCAACCAGGCTGAGCTTCAAAGCCCAGCCCAGCCAGGCGCGGGAGCGGCCGGTCGGGCGTTTCTGAGGGGTGCGGGGATTTCGGGTTCGGGTCATGGCGGCGGATTATACGCACTTTATAAAGGCTGGGCAGACGGCCCGGCGGTAGGCAGGGACGGCACCATTGACCATAATGGCGCATTCGAATTCCCTTGCCCCGGAAGGATTTGCCGTGAGCCAAGCTCTTATTACTGCGTTGCAGAACCCTGCCCTGTACCCTCACCCCGTGGAGGGGTTTCAGCTCATCGAGACGCATATCTCCTGGGTCCTGCTCACTGGCGAATACGCCTACAAGATCAAGAAACCGATGAATTTCGGCTTCCTGGACTTCACCGGACTGGACCAGCGCCAGCATTTCTGTAACGAAGAATTGCGCCTGAACCAACGCCTGACCGAAGGCCTGTACCTGGAAGTGTTGCCCATCACCGGTAGCGTCGACGCACCGCAGATCGGTGGCGAAGGCGTAGCCATCGAGTACGCGCTGAAGATGCGCCAGTTCCCCCAGGGGCAGATGCTCAACACCCTGCAGGCCAATGGCGAACTGAACGCCACGCACATCGACCAGATGGCCCGGCAGATTGCCGATTTTCACCTTCAGGCTCCGCGTGTGCCGATGGAGCACCCGCTGGGCACGCCAGACAGCGTGATGGCCCCGGTGGAGCAGAACTTCGAGCAGATTCGCCCATTCCTCAGCGACAAAGCCGATCTGCAGCAACTTGACGCCCTGCAGGCCTGGGCCCGCAGCAGCTTCGAGCGCCTGCAAGGGCTGCTGGAAAAGCGCAAGGCCAATGGCTTCATCCGTGAGTGCCACGGTGACATTCACCTGGGCAACGCCACCTTGATCGATGGCAAGGTAGTGATTTTCGATTGCATCGAATTCAACGAGCCTTTCCGACTGACCGACGTCTACGCCGACACCGCCTTCCTGGCCATGGACCTGGAAGACCGCGGCCTGAAATGCCTGGCCCGGCGCTTCATCAGCCAGTACCTGGAACTGACGGGGGATTACGAAGGCCTGGAACTGCTCAACTTCTACAAAGCCTACCGTGCGCTGGTGCGGGCCAAGGTCGCACTGTTCAGCATGCCGGCCGACGCCGATGGCGTGCAACGTGCCACCACCCTGCGCACCTACCGCAACTACGCCAACCTGGCCGAAAGTTACAGCGCCATCCCGTCGCGCCTGCTGGCCATCACCCATGGTGTTTCGGCGGTGGGCAAAAGTCACGTGGCCATGCGCCTGGTCGAGGCCTTGGGTGCAGTGCGCGTGCGTTCGGACGTAGAGCGCAAGCGCCTGTTCGGCGAACAACAGCAGGCCGACGCCGGCCAGCTGAGTACGGGCATATACGACCAGGACGCCAGCGCAGCGACCTATCAGCGCCTGCACGAGGTGGCAGCGACCGTGCTGCGCGCCGGCTTCCCGGTGGTGCTGGACGCCACCTACCTCAAGCGTGAGCAGCGTCAGGCTGCGGCAGACGTTGCCAGCCAGACCGGCGTGCCGTTCCTCATCCTCGACTGCCACGCGCCAGAGGCGGTCATCGCCAGTTGGCTGGAGCAGCGCCAGGCTGAAAACAGCGACCCCTCGGATGCCACGCTGGAGGTGATCAAGGCCCAGCAGGCCAGCCGTGAGGCGCTGGATGCGCAGGAGCTGGTGCACAGCACCCGCGTCGATACCCAGGCTGCCGGCAGCATGGATCAAGTGATCGAGCAGATTCGCCAGCGGTTGCCTGGCCTGTAAGTTCGTCATCTTCCTGTGCCTGCCCGCGAAGGGGCAGGCACAGGCCGCTCATCACCCGATGGCAAAAAGCCGCATATTTCCCAACGCCCGCTACACTCCTCTCAGACCTGCTCGCGATTTATCCCCCATTCCCGTTCAGCCATCGCAAGGAGGCTCGATGAACGATGAATTGCAGCATCTGAAGAACCTTGGCAAGACGTCTGCGCAGTGGCTGCATGCAGCCGGCATCCACAGTGCATCGGATTTGCGCCGCCTGGGCGCGGTGGGTGCGTACCAGGCCGTGAAGACACGAGGGTTCCGTGCATCGAAGGTGCTGTTGTATGCCATTGAAGGCGCCCTGCTGGACATGCACTGGAACGATTTGCCGCTCGAACGCAAGGAAGCACTCAACCAACAATTGGACGCGAAAAACCCTGCGCAAAAAAAACCAAAATAATCGGGGTAAAGGGATTGACGGCTAAATGAGAATTGTTATGATTATCACAACTGGTCGCGAGACTGGTTGGATAAGCTAAGAGCCCCTGGTTCGGACTCTCAGATTATCTCCTCATCAGGCTAATCACGGTTATTGACCCGGCAATTTGCCGGGTCTTTTTTTTGCCTGTGCTTTTTCAGGATCAACGCCGCAGCTGCGCACAATAATCCTGCTCCGGCATCGCCGCCGTGTACCACACATAATCAGCCTCGCCAGGCTCGACTCGCTCGCCCACCTCAGCCAGCAGCAAAACCTTGCTCTCCCCCGACACCCCCAGGTCAGCCAGATGCAAGGGTATGCCCAGGTCCTTGCGCACATGGTAAGCCCCGGCAAACAGCAGCGCCGGCTGCGGTGCCGCCTGCAAGCGCTCGGCCATGCGCCGGTCGCGCTGCTGCTGAACGGCCAGCATCGCCGGTAACTGGTTTTCCGGCAGCATCCCGCAATGCCCGGCGCGCACCTGTTCCAGCAAGGCAGCCTTTACCGCGGGTGCATTGGACTTTTCGCCCTGCACCGGCGCCGGCTGTCGATAGGCCTGACGCATCTCGTCGGGCGAAAGGTTGGCGGCCAGCAACGTCACCCGATGCTGCAAGGCTTCGGTGACAATCGGCCCGTACAACTGCCAATCCCAGCCCTCCTGCCAGGCCAGTGCCTTGGGCAAGTCTTCCGGCAAAGGCTGCCCCACCAGCTTGTCCACCCGCGATTGCTGGCTGGGCTGCAGCATCTCCAGCAACAGGCTGCCCTGAGTGCGCTGGCCTTGAAGAGCGCGCAGCAGCCACAGTTGCAGCGCGTGATGGTCAGGGTTGTCATGCTTCTCGCCGACAAGCACTCGGGGCGCATCAGCCAGGCGCTGCACCAGCGTTTCAGGGCTTATGACCTGCTCATTGGACAGGTCGACAATCTTTCCCAGCTCGGCGTGCGTGCGACCTTCACTGCTCTGCCAGGCGGGCAACGGCGGCAGGCTGGCCTGACAGCCGCCTATCGCCAGTACCAGGCACAGCGAGAAACCGGACAGCATCGGGTGTCGCATCGGCAGTTACTCCATGTCATCCACACTTTAAATGGCCTGCACCGGGGGCGGGCCGGTCGCAAGACAAGGCCACTTTCACAAAGGCCATGCACGCGTTGAGAACATCAACGGGTGATGATCAGCGGGTGCCCGCGCTCGGGGTGCGCCTGCACCAACACGTCAATACCGTACACCGCCTTCAGTGCCGCTGGGGTCAGTGCCTCTTCGGGCGTGGCAAACGCGTGGCAGCGCCCCTGTTCCAGCAACAGGATACGGTCACAGTAACGTGCTGCCAGGTTCAGGTCATGCAGGATCACCAACACTGCAGCACCGCAGTCGGCGAAGCGGCGTACGGCTTCCAGGGTGGTGTGCTGATGCAGCGGGTCGAGCATCGAGGTCGGTTCGTCGAGCAACAACGTGCTGCCCTCCTCCCCCGGCCATAGTTGCGCCAGCACGCGGGCCAGGTGTACCCGTTGCCGCTCGCCACCGGAAAGCGCCAGGTAGCTGCGCTCTACCAGGTGCCAGGCATCTGCCGCCCGCAACGCCGCTTCGACGATTTCCGCATCGCGCCGCTGACCGGTGCCATGAGGCATGCGCCCCATGCCTACCACTTCCTCCACCCGAAACGAGAAACCCAGGCTGGACACCTGAGGCAACACTGCCAGGCGCCTTGCCCGTTCCTGTCCGGCCCAATCGGCCAGCGGGCGGCCCTGCAGCGTTACCCGCCCGCGGTCGGGCGCCAGTTCACCGCACAGCACACTCAGGAGGCTGCTCTTGCCGGCACCGTTGGGACCGAGCACACCCACGACCTGCCCCGGAGGCAACTGCAGGTGAATGTCGTGCAGCACCTCATTGCTGCCCCTGCGCAGGTACAGGCCCTCTACATGCAACATCAGCTGCGCCCTCGCATCAGCAGGAACAGGAAGAACGGCGCACCAATGAAGGCCGTGACGATACCAATCGGCAGCTCGGCAGGCGCCAGTAGCAGCCGCGCCGCCAGGTCGGCGAACAACATCAGTACACCGCCGGCCAGCAGCGAGGCAGGCAGCACCACACGGTGATCAGGCCCGGCCAGCAGACGTACCAGGTGCGGCACTACCAGACCGATGAAGCCGATCAACCCGGCTGCCGCCACTGCCGCCCCCACGCCCAGCGCCGTGCAGAACACCAGCTCACGCTTGAGCCGCTCCACGTCAACGCCCAGGTGACGGGCCTCCGACTCACCCAGCAACAGGGCATTCAGCGCCTTGGCCCGGCGCGGCAGCCACACCGCTACCCCTGTCGCCACCAGCAACAATGGCCACAGCCGCTCATAGCTGGCGCCATTGAGGCTGCCAAGGTTCCAGAACGTCAGCGTGCGCAAGGTGGCGTCATCGGCCAGGTAAGAGAACAGCCCCACGGCCGCGCCCCCCAGCGCGGTCATGGCCACGCCAGCCAATAGCATCGTGGCGACGTTGGTCTGGCCATCGCGGCGCCCCAGGCGGTAGACCAGCGCAGTTACACCAAGCCCGCCGACAAACGCGCAGAACGACAGCAGATAAGGCGCGAAAGCATCCGGCATGCCGCCAAACCAGGCGCCGCCAACAATGGCAACCGCTGCCCCCATCGCGGCGCCGGCGGCAACCCCTACCAGCCCGGGGTCGGCCAGCGGGTTGCGGAACAGCCCCTGCATGGCCACCCCGGACAGCGCCAGCACCGCGCCCACCGCCAACCCCAACAGGGTGCGCGGCAGACGGATCTGGCCAAGGATCATCTCGGCCTGCTGCAGGCCATCTTCGGAAACGGGCAGCCCCAAAAGACGCAGGCCAGCGCGCAGCGTATCGAACATTGGCAGGCTGACTGGCCCCAGCGCCAGTGACAGCCAGATCGCCAACAGGCACAGCAGGCTCAGGCTAATGAACAACGTACGTGGCGAGACCCGCTGTTTCATTGCGCGAAGCTGGCCTGAGCAGCCGGGTAGAAGGTGGCTGCCAGCGACTGCAAGGTCGCCGGTAGCCGAGGCCCGAGCCCGCCGACCAGCAGCGTCGGGTCCAAGGAGACCAGGCGTTTCTCACGCACGGCCCGCGAGGCAGCCAGCGCGGGGTTTTCTTTCAACAGCGCCTGCAAGGCCTGTTCATCGGCCAGCGCCCGGTCGGAAAACACGATCACATCCGGGTCAAGCGCCGCCAACGCTTCGTTGGAGAAGTTCTTGTAGCCTGGGTGCGCGGCCAGGTTACGCCCACCCGCCTGGCTCAGCAGCCAGTCACCGGCAGTGCCTTGCCCGGCGATCAGCGGCTTGGCCCCGGCATGGCCGACCAGCAGCAACACCCCGGGAGCCTGCTGCCCGGCCTGGGCCAGCTTGACGTTGGCCTGCAACGCATCGAGCCGCTGGCGGTAGTCCGCTGCAAGCGCGGACGCTTGCTGCTCTGCACCGAGCAACTGCCCCAGGTGCCTGAGGTTTTCATCTACTGCCGGCAGCTCGGCCTTGCTGGAGAACAACTCGACCCGCACGCCGGCCTTGCGGATTTGCGCCAGTACCGGTGGCGGCCCCATTTCCTCGGTGCCCACCAGCACATCCGGACGCAGGCTGAGAATACCCTCGGCCGACAGTTGTCGCTGATAACCCACACTGGGCAAGGCTTTCAACGAGGCCGGGTGCTGACTGGTAGTGTCCACACCGACCAGGCGCGCTTCACCTCCCAATGCGGTTATCCACTCGCTCAAGGCGCCACCCGCGCTGACCCAGCGTTGTGGCAGCTCGGCTGCCAAGGCTTGGGTAGAGAGCACAAGGCTTGCACACAGAGCGAGAAAAGCAGCTGGACGGCGCATCATCGGGTTCCTTCTGAAGACGGGCTACATGCCTTGTGGCGAGCAGCGGAACTGCGCACCATAGGCAGCCAGGCGCAGCGAATGCGATCAATTTGATAATTATTCGCATTGGAGCGTCAAGCCATCACGTGTTTCACGGGTCATCCTTGCCATGCACTTCCTTTGTACATCCCTCGGCCTGGCCGAGGGCCAAAGCCGCGCCTTCAGCGTAGACGGCCTCGAACTGTTCGGCGTGCGTCGCCAAGGCCAGGTGTACCTGTACCGCAACCGCTGCCCACACCGGGACATCCCGCTGAACTGGGCAGAGGACGCGTTTCTGGATGACAGCGCCAGCCTCATCCACTGCGCCCATCACGGTGCGCTGTTCCTGATAGAAAGCGGCGAATGCGTGGCAGGCCCCTGTGAGGGTGAGCAGTTGCAGCCCCTGGGCTGCCACGAAGACAGCCAGGGCATCTGGTTCAAGGGGTAAGCAGCACCGGCAAGCGGCGATCGATGACGATACCCTCGGCGTCCAGCCGAGTGCCATAGGCCAGCACCTCCACCCCGTCCGCTACGGCAGCGCGCAGCGCTTGGGCGTAGGCCGTATCGATTTCTTCAGCCGGGCGCACAGCGTCGATACCGGTCAGGTTCACGCAATACAGCTGCACGGCCCGCACGCCCTGCCGGGCAAGCTTTGCCAGCTCGCGCAGGTGTTTCGCACCGCGTTGAGTCACCGCATCAGGGAAGGCCGCAACTGCAGTGTCGGGGTAGCCCAGCGTCACACTCTTGACCTCGACATAGGCCGGGGCACCCTCGAACTCCAGGCGAAAGTCGATACGGCTGCCTTCTTCGCCATAGGCCACTTCACGCTTGAGTGCAGTGAAACCGGCCAGTTCAGTGATTGTGCCGGCGCGCAGGGCCTCTTCGACCAACGCATTGGCCCGCCCGGTATTCACGCAGGCCAACCGCCCCTGGGGGGTTTCGCTGATTTCCCAGGTCCCTGGCAGCTTGCGCTTGGGGTCGTTGGAGCGGCTGAACCACACCTGCCCACCTTCACGCATGCAGTTGAGCATGGAGCCGGTATTCGGGCAGTGGATAGTCATCTGCTCGCCGCTGGCCAGTTCGATATCGGCCAGAAAGCGCTTGTAGCGACGCAACAGGCGGCCCTGCTCGAGTGAAGGAGAGAAACGCATCAGCCTTGCCAGCTCTGCAGGCCACGGGCAATACGCTGCACCGCTTCTTCCAGGCGCGGCAGGCTCTGGGTATAAGCGAAGCGCACATGGTGCCCGGCCAGGTGGCGACCGAAGTCCAGGCCCGGCGTGAACGCCACGTGCTGGGTTTCCAGGAAGTGTCGGCAGAATGCGAACGCGTCCCCGCCAAAAGCGCTGATATCGGCATACAGATAGAACGCGCCTTGCGGCTCGACGGCGATGCGGAAGCCCAGTTCACGCAGGGCGGGCAGCAGGTAGTCGCGACGGCGGGCGAATTCGGCGCGGCGCTCTTCGAAAATGGCCAGCGCCTCGGGCTGGAAACAGGCCAGCGCGGCATGCTGGGCCATGCTCGGCGCACTGATGTACAGGTTCTGCGCCAGTTTCTCCAGGTCGGCGACCGCACCGGGCGGGGCCACCAACCAGCCAAGGCGCCAACCGGTCATACCGAAATACTTGGAAAAACTATTCAGGACGAATGCCGAGTCGTCGACTTCCAGCACGCTCGGCGCGTCCATGCCATAGGTGAGGCCGTGGTAGATCTCGTCCACGACCAGATGGCCATGCCGCTCATGGGTGGATTTGGCCAGGCAGGCCAACGCATCGCGCCCCAGCACGGTACCGGTCGGGTTGGCCGGCGAAGCAACCAGGGCACCGACGGTGTCCTTGTCCCAGTAACGCTCAACCAGGTCGGCAGTCAGCTGATAGTTCACATCCGGGCCCACCGGTACCAATTGGGCCCCGCCCTCGACCAGGCGCAGGAAGTGGCGATTGCACGGGTAACCCGGATCGGCCAGCAGCCAGTGCTTGCCCGGGTCCACCAGCAGGCTGCTGGCCAGCAGCAGCGCGCCGGAGCCACCTGGGGTAATAAGGATGCGTTCCGGGTCGATGTTCAGGCCATAGCGCTGCCCATAAAAGCCGGCAATTGCCTCACGCAGTGCCGGCAGACCGCGTGCAGCGGTGTAGCGCGTGTGCCCGGCGGCCAGCGCGGCCTGGCCGGCCGCAACGATGGGTGCGGCCGTGGTGAAATCCGGTTCGCCGATTTCCAGGTGGATCACGTCGTGCCCGGCCGCCTGCAGCTCGTTGGCCCGGGCCAGCAGCGCCATGACGTGGAAAGGTTCGATGGCGCGGCTGCGCGCACTGTAGGGTTGGGCCATGACCTTCTCTCAATTGGGTCTAAACTGGAGATTCTACCTCTGCACACCACCGAACGTACCGCTCAGGCCGGTGTCAATTAGCAGGATCGGGCGGGGTAGCGCACCCCCGATCTATCTGGTAAGTTCGGCGGCTCGCAGTCGCAGGGCCGGCGGTCGCCGGAGATGGAGCATCCTGCGCATTGGATCAGATGAGTGAGAGGCGGTCTATTCATGTCCACCCTAGAAAAGCAAAAAGCCAACCAGAATCTTTATGGGGTTGCACCCTATCAGGAGACCAAGGGTGAGGAGTACATGGGTGAGCCCATGCGCAAGCACTTCACCAAGATCCTCACTGGCTGGAAGCAAGAGCTGATGGTCGGCGTCGACAAGACCGTTGACCATATGAAAGAAGAAGCAGCCAACTTCGCAGATCCCGCAGACCGCGCATCCCAGGAAGAGGAATTCGCCCTCGAACTGCGCAACCGCGACCGCGAGCGCAAGCTGATCAAGAAAATCGATAAAACCCTGCAGAAGATTCAGGACGAAGAGTACGGCTGGTGCGAGTCGTGCGGCATCGAGATCGGCTTGCGCCGCCTGGAAGCCCGCCCAACCGCCGACCTGTGCTTCGACTGCAAGGAAATTGCCGAGAAAAAGGAAAAAACGGTCGGCAAAGGCTGATCTTTCTTCCACCTGAACGGGGCGCATCATGCGCCCCGTTTCATTTATATGCCCAGCCTGACCATGACCGACTCCAGCTACATCGGGCGCTTCGCCCCCACCCCCAGCGGCTTCCTGCACTTCGGCTCGCTGGTCGCCGCCCTCGCCTCCTGGCTTGATGCCCGCGCCGTCAACGGCCGCTGGCTGCTGCGCATGGAAGACACCGACCCGCCCCGGGAAATGCCCGGCGCCCGCGATGCCATCCTCCAGACACTGGAACGTTATGGCCTGCACTGGGATGGCGAGGTGGTATTCCAGAGCCAGCGCCACGATGCCTATGCTGCCGTGGTAGACCGCCTGTTCAACATGGGCCTGGCGTATGCATGCACCTGCTCGCGCAAGCAACTGGAACGCTACAACGGCATCTACCCGGGCTTTTGCCGTAACGCCGGGCATGCCCGTGAAGGGGCGGCAATCCGCTTGCGGGTGCCAGAGCTGATCTACCGCTTTACCGACCGAGTGCAGGGTGAGTACCAGCAACACCTGGGGCGTGAGGTGGGCGACTTCGTCATCCAGCGTCGTGACGGGTTGTACGCCTACCAGCTGGCCGTGGTGCTGGACGATGCCTGGCAGGGTGTTACCGACATCGTGCGGGGTGCCGACCTGCTCGACAACACCCCGCGCCAGCTGTACCTGCAGGAGTTGCTGGGCTTCTCACAGCCGCGTTACCTGCATATTCCGCTGATCGTGCAGCCGGATGGGCACAAGCTGGGCAAGTCGTACCGTTCACCGCCACTGCAGGCGGAGCATGCTACCCCCCTGCTGCTGCGGGCATTGCGGGCGCTGGGGCAGGAGACAGACCCGGAACTGCTGTTGGCGACGCCGGCAGAGGTGCTGGCAGTCGCGCGCACGCAATGGCGGCCAGAAGCGATCGCGCAGCGGACCACGGTGCCAGAGGCTGATTTGCGCTGAACCTTTACCGGCCTCTTCGCGGGTGCGTCCGCTCCCACAGGGTCCTCAATAAACCTAGAGGCGACGCTTTACCTGTAGGAGCGGGCTCACCCGCGAAGAGGCCGGCACATTCATTCCACCTCTCAAAAACAAAAGCCCAATAAATTCAAACCCTTGGCGAACGCTGTGGATTCCCGCTAGCATCCCCCCTGCCATTTGCGCCAATAATAAGTTCAAGCCCGCAGCGCCCAACCATCGAGGCCAGCATGTACATCTATCGTTTGGTCCTGCTTCTGGTCGTGGGGATCTACCTGTTCTCCCCGGCCATCATGGACTGGTGGATCGAACCGACCGGAGCCTGGTACCGCCCCTACCTGCTCTGGCTGATCCTGATCGTCGTCACCTTCATCCTGCAGAGCCAAAGAGATGCCGATGAGCTTTAGCCTGACCCAGATGATCCTGATCAGCGCCGGGTACCTCATGGTGCTGTTCGGCGTGGCCTGGATCAGCGAGCGCGGGCTGATCCCGCGTTCGATCATTCGCCACCCACTCACCTACACCCTGTCGCTGGGCGTCTACGCCAGTGCCTGGGCCTTCTATGGCTCGGTTGGCCTGGCCTACCAGTACGGCTACGGCTTCCTTGCCTGTTACCTGGGGGTGTCTGGCGCATTCCTGCTGGCGCCGGTGCTGCTCTATCCGATCCTCAAGATCACCCGCACCTACCAGCTGTCATCCCTGGCCGACCTGCTGGCCTTCCGCTTCCGCAGTACCTGGGCCGGGGCCTTGACCACCATCATCATGCTGATTGGCGTGCTCCCGTTGCTGGCCCTGCAGATCCAGGCGGTGGCCGACTCGATCAGCATCCTTACCGGTGAACCGGTCAAGGCCCGGGTGGCCTTTGCCTTTTGCACGCTGATCATTCTGTTCACCATCTTCTTCGGCTCGCGGCACATCGCCACGCGCGAGAAGCATGAGGGGTTGGTTTTCGCCATCGCCTTCGAGTCGGTGATCAAGCTGCTGGCCCTGGGCGGCATCGGCCTGTATGCCTTGTATGGCGTATTCGGCGGCCCGCACGAGCTGGAAGTCTGGCTGTTGCAGAACCAGACCGCCCTCGCCGCCCTGCACACCCCCCTGCAGGAAGGCCCATGGCGCACCCTGCTGCTGGTGTTCTTCGCCTCGGCCATCGTCATGCCGCACATGTACCACATGGCCTTTACCGAGAACCTCAACCCGCGCTCGCTGGTCAGCGCCAGCTGGGGCCTGCCGCTGTTCCTGCTGCTGATGAGTCTTGCCGTGCCGCTGGTGCTGTGGGCCGGCCTGCGCCTGGGCGCCAGCACCAACCCCGAGTACTTCACCCTGGGCCTGGGCATCGCCGCCAACAACCAGGCATTGGCACTGCTGGCCTACATTGGCGGCCTGTCGGCAGCCAGCGGCCTGATCATCGTCACCACCCTGGCGCTGTCGGGCATGGCCCTGAACCACCTGGTGCTGCCGCTTTACCAGCCCCCGGCCGAAGGCAACATCTACCGTTGGCTGAAGTGGACCCGCCGTGCATTGATCGTCGCCATCATCACCGCCGGCTTCATGTTCTACCTGAGCCAGAACTACCACCAGAGCCTGGCCAACCTGGGTATCGTCGCGTTCGTCGCCACCTTGCAGTTCCTGCCTGGGGTGCTGTCGGTGCTCTACTGGCCAACCGCCAACCGCCGCGGTTTCATCGCCGGGCTGCTGGCCGGCACCCTGGTGTGGATGGTGACCATGCTGCTGCCGCTTCTCGGTAACTTGCAGGGCTTCTACATCCCGCTGCTGGACATGATCTATGTGCTGGACGACACCAGCTGGCACATGGCAGCCATCGCCTCGTTGGCGGCCAACGTGCTGCTGTTCACCCTGATCTCACTGTTCACCAACGCCAGCACCGAAGAGGTCAGCGCGGCCGAAGCCTGTGCCGTGGATAACGTGCGCCGCCCGCAGCGCCGCGAGTTGCACGCCGCCTCGCCGCAGGAATTCGCCACCCAGCTGGCCAAGCCGCTGGGCGCCAAGGCCGCGCAAAAGGAAGTCGAGCAAGCGCTGCGCGACCTCTACCTGCCGTTCGACGAGCGCCGCCCCTATGCCCTGCGCCGCCTGCGCGACCGCATCGAAGCCAACTTGTCCGGCCTGATGGGGCCGAGCGTGGCCCAGGACATGGTCGAGACTTTCCTGCCGTACAAGTCCGGTAACGAAAACTACGTGACCGAAGACATCCACTTCATCGAAAGCCGCCTGGAAGACTACCACTCGCGCCTGACAGGGCTGGCCGCCGAACTCGATGCCTTGCGCCGCTACCATCGCCAGACCCTGCAGGAATTGCCCATGGGCGTCTGCTCACTGGCCAAGGACCAGGAAATCCTGATGTGGAACAAGGCCATGGAAGAGCTCACCGGCATCGCCGCCAAGCATGTGGTCGGCTCGCGCCTGGTCACCATCGACGAGCCTTGGCGCGGCCTGCTGCAAGGCTTCATCAACGTGCCCGACGAGCACCTGCACAAGCAGCGCCTGGCGCTGGACGGCCAGCCACGCTGGCTGAACCTGCACAAGGCAGCCATTGACGAGCCACTGGCACCCGGTAACAGCGGGCTGGTATTGCTGGTGGAGGACCTTACCGAAACCCAGGCACTGGAAGACAAGCTGGTGCACTCCGAACGCCTGGCCAGCATTGGCCGCCTGGCCGCCGGCGTGGCCCACGAGATCGGCAACCCGATCACCGGCATCGCCTGCCTGGCGCAAAACCTGCGCGAGGAACGCGAAGGCGATGGCGAAATCATCGAGTTGTCCAGCCAGATCCTGGACCAGACCAAGCGCGTATCGCGCATCGTCCAGTCGCTGATGAGCTTCGCCCATGCTGGCGGCAGCCACCAGAACAGCGAGGAACCGGTGTGCCTGGCCGAAGTGGCACAAGACGCCATCGGTCTGCTGGCGTTGAACCGGCGCAATTTCGAAGTACAGTTCTTCAACCTTTGCGACCCGGACCATTGGGCCGAAGGTGACCCGCAGCGCCTGGCCCAGGTGCTGATCAACCTGCTCTCCAACGCCCGCGATGCCTCGCCGCCCGGCAGCGCCGTGCGCGTGCGCAGCGAGGTTAACGAGCACACCGTCGACCTGATCGTCGAAGACGAAGGCAGCGGGATTCCGAAGAGCATCATGGACCGCCTGTTCGAACCCTTCTTCACCACCAAGGACCCGGGCGAAGGAACCGGACTGGGGCTCGCTCTGGTCTATTCCATCGTGGAAGAGCATTATGGGCAAATCACCATCGACAGCCCGGCCGATATCGAACGGCAACGTGGCACCCGGATCCGCGTGACCCTGCCCCGGCATGTCGTAGCGACGTCCCCTGAAATTCGAGACCGTCGAGAGAATTGAATCAATGCCGCACATTCTGATCGTCGAAGACGAAACCATCATCCGCTCGGCCCTGCGTCGCCTGCTTGAGCGGAACCAGTACCAGGTCAGCGAGGCCGGCTCGGTGCAGGAAGCCCAGGAACGCTTCAGCATTGCCACTTTCGACCTCATCGTCAGCGACCTGCGCCTGCCAGGCGCGCCCGGCACCGAGCTGATCAAGCTCGGCCAGGGCACCCCGGTGCTGATCATGACCAGTTACGCCAGCCTGCGCTCAGCGGTGGACTCGATGAAAATGGGCGCGGTGGACTACATCGCCAAGCCCTTCGACCATGACGAGATGCTGCAGGCCGTAGCGCGTATTCTGCGTGACCGGCAGAACGCCCCCGCTGCTGCACCGCCTGCCGAGCCACGCGCCAGCAATGGCAAGGCTACAGCGCCCGACAAAGGCAGCGCGGCAACGGCCAATGGCGAAATCGGCATCATCGGCTCGTGCCAGCCCATGCAGGACATGTACAGCAAGATCCGCAAAGTCGCGCCTACCGACTCCAATGTGCTGATCCAGGGCGAGTCCGGCACCGGTAAAGAGCTGGTGGCCCGCGCCCTGCACAACCTGTCTCGCCGGGCCAAGGCACCGATGATCTCGGTGAACTGCGCGGCCATCCCCGAAACGCTGATCGAATCCGAGCTGTTCGGCCACGAAAAAGGCGCGTTCACCGGCGCAAGCGCCGGGCGCGCCGGCTTGGTGGAGGCCGCCGATGGCGGTACGCTGTTCCTCGATGAAATTGGCGAACTGCCGCTCGAAGCCCAGGCTCGCCTGCTGCGTGTGCTGCAGGAAGGCGAGATACGCCGGGTAGGTTCGGTGCAGTCGCAAAAGGTCGATGTGCGCCTGATCGCCGCGACCCACCGTGACCTGAAGAACCTGGCCAAGGCCGGCCAGTTCCGTGAAGACTTGTATTACCGACTGCACGTCATCGCCCTGAAGCTGCCGGCCCTGCGCGAGCGTGGCAGCGACGTCAACGAGATCGCCAACGTCTTCCTCGCCCGCCAGAGCGCTCGCATCGGCCGCGACGACCTGCACTTCTCGGCCGAGGCCGAGCAAGCCATTCGTCACTACAGCTGGCCCGGTAACGTGCGAGAACTGGAAAACGCCGTGGAGCGCGCGGTGATCCTCAGCGAGAGCGCAGAAATTTCCGCCGAGCTGCTGGGCATCGACATCGAGCTGAGCGACCTGGAAGAGGATGACCTCCTCGACAATGCCCTGGTGGTGGCCAACGCGGGCAATGCCAGCCACGAGCCGACCGAAGACCTGTCGCTGGAAGACTATTTCCAGCACTTCGTGCTTGAACACCAGGACCACATGACCGAGACCGAACTGGCACGCAAGCTCGGCGTCAGCCGCAAGTGCCTGTGGGAACGCCGCCAGCGCCTGGGCATCCCACGGCGCAAGAGCAACGCTACCAGCGAATAACCCACCTGCGCACCGTACGCCGCAGCCTATGCGGCGTCGGTGAGATCGAGCGCCGCCCGCGCGGCGCTTCGCGGCTAAAGCCGCGCCTACATTTGTTTCGGGCCAGTCCCTCCTGTGCCACGCGCGCGCGACCACCTTGTTGTACGACGCAATCTCGAGCCATGCGCCAAGGCATTCGCGCGCAAATCCCACAGAAAAAATTGGCCCGAACAAATGTAGGAGCGGCTTTAGCCGCGAGGCGCCGCGCGGGCGGCGCGCGGTCTCACAGGCGCTGAACGTGTCACGGCGAACACCCCAGGTAACACCTCACCTCCCGTAAAAATCTGTTACCCAAGCTTTCCGCCGTAACAGTCCCCGAGGCGTACGGTAACGAAATTGCGACATTTTCGACCTGCCAAAAATTGCAGAACCCGCTCAAGCCCTTGATTTTACTGAGTTTTGAAAAGTTGGCACGGCACCTGCTATATGTTTGGTACAAGAACAATAACAAGCACTGCAACTCAGAATAAGAACAAGACGAAACGGCTCACGCACAATAAAAACAAGATGGCGGAGGCGCAGCTAACTGATTCTTTTGGAGAGGATGCGTGTTTGGGGCTTGCCCCACAACCAGGCAGAGAACAACAAAAACTGCACTAAAAGCAGCGCCTGAACTGGTTGGATCGACAGATCAACGTGTCATCAGCGGCCAAAGCAATCCGTTTGCTCTTTACCCCCGGTTTGGGGGTCGTCCACAAGTTTCGAGATTTGTGGGCAGGGCACTCAACAAAAACAAGAAGCCCAGCAAAAAAACAATAAGAGCACGCAACGACTTCTTGGGGAGCTTAGGCTCCCCTTGTCGTTTCTACCCTTCTGGCAGGCATCCTGCTACCCGCCTACACCATTCCCCGAGTAAATGCTAGAATCCCCGCCCATCATGCGGCCATTCTCCTATTCTTGGCCGAACATTCCTTCACACAGTGCATCCCATGCTGAAGAAGCTGTTCCAGTCTTTCCGCCCGCCCGTACCGGGCCCGCACCACAGGCGCACCACGCCCGAGGTGATCAACAAGAGCCAGCACTCGCTGCAGCGCCACCAGTTCAGCCGTCATGCGGTGAACATCGTGGAGCGGCTGCAAAGCGCCGGCTACCAGGCTTACCTGGTCGGTGGCTGTGTCCGCGACCTGATGCTGGGCATCACGCCGAAGGACTTCGACGTCGCCACCAGCGCCACCCCCGAACAGGTCCGTGCCGAGTTCCGCAACGCCCGCATCATTGGTCGTCGCTTCAAATTGGTCCATGTGCATTTCGGCCGTGAGATCATTGAAGTCGCCACCTTCCGCGCCCACCACTCCGAGGACGACCAGGGCGATGCCCACCGTTCGTCGCATAACGCCAGTGGCCGCATTCTGCGAGACAACGTGTACGGCACCCTGGAAGAGGACGCGCAACGCCGCGACTTCACCATCAACGCCCTGTACTACGATCCGGTCAGCGAGCGCATTCTCGATTACGCCAACGGTGTGCACGACGTGCGCAACCGCCTGCTGCGGCTGATCGGAGACCCGACCCACCGCTACCAGGAAGACCCGGTGCGCATGCTGCGCGCGGTGCGCTTTGCCGCCAAGCTCGACTTTGGCATCGAAAAGCACACTTACCTGCCGATTCGCGGTCTGGCCCCGATGCTGCGCGAGATTCCACCCGCGCGCCTGTTCGAGGAATGCCTCAAGCTGTTCCTCAGTGGCCAAGGTGCCATCGCCTTCGAAATGCTGGTTGACCTGGAGTTGTTCGAACCGCTGTTCCCGGCCAGTGCCCACGCGCTGGATGAGCGGCCAACCTACACCCACACGCTGATCAGCCAGGCACTGAACAACACCGACCTGCGCGTGAAGCAGGGCAAGCCAGTGACGCCAGCCTTCCTGTTTGCTGCTCTGCTCTGGCCAGCCCTGCCGGCCCGTGTGCTGCACCTGCAGAACCAGGGCGTGCCGCCGATCCCGGCCATGAACGGTGCAGCCCACGACCTGATCGCCGAGCAGTGCGCGCGCATTGCCATCCCCAAGCGTTTCACCCTGCCGATCCGCGAGATCTGGGACATGCAGGAGCGCCTGCCACGCCGCAGCGGCAAGCGCGCCGACATGCTGCTGGACAACCCGCGTTTCCGCGCCGGTTACGACTTCCTGCTGCTGCGTGAAAGCGCCGGGGAAGAAACCGACGACCTGGGCCAGTGGTGGACCGATTACCAGGAGGCAAACGACAGCGAGCGCCGCGAGATGATCCGCGAGCTTGGTAGCCGTGACGAAAGTGCCGGCCCGCGCAAGCGCAAGCGCAGCGGCAGCAAACGCAAGCGCAGTGGCGACGAGGCGTTCGAGTGACCATTCGCGCCTACGTAGGTCTGGGCAGCAACCTGGACGCACCTGCCGAGCAGCTGCGTAGCGCCTTGCAGGCGCTGGACCAGGTCGAAGCCACGCGCCTGGTAGCCGCCTCGGCCCTGTACACCAGCGATTCGCTGCTGCCCGGCCAACCGCGCTACACCAATGCTGTCGCCGCCCTGGACACCGCCCTGGCACCACTGGCATTGCTCGATGCGCTGCAGGCCATCGAAAACGACCAGGGCCGCGTGCGCAAAGAGCGCTGGGGCCCACGCACGCTGGACCTGGACATCCTGCTGTTCGGTGACCAGATGCTCGACCAGCCACGCTTGAAAGTGCCGCATTACCACATGCATGCCCGCCCGTTCGTGCTGTATCCGTTGGCCGAACTGGTACCGGAGGATTTCCGCCTGGCCGATGGTCGCGCCCTCGCGCAACTGCTCGACGAATGCCCGTTCGTCGGCCTGGAACGCCTGTAGACCGGGCGTTCCAGCCTGCATTGCCACCTCGGTAACGCCAGTAACACCCTGATCGTAACAATGCGGTAACAGGGTGATTGACTTCCCCCACCTCGCTCACGACTATAGGCGTCCCGTGTGGCACCAAAGTGCCGCATACCCGTATTTAGGCCCGGACGGACCTGTGCCCGAACATCACGCGCGATGATGTGCCGCTCCGGAAGATGACTACACGCGTTGAATGCAGTCGTTTTTTACAGCGCCTGAACGAGGAATTTCCTACATGCCTGAAGTAACCCTTACCACCCTTAACGGCCTCAAGGCCAAGGGTGAAAAAATCACCATGCTGACCTGCTACGACGCGACCTTCGCCAAGGCCGCCAGCCAGGCCGGCGTTGAAGTGTTGCTGGTGGGCGACTCGCTGGGGATGGTCCTGCAGGGCCACGACAGCACCTTGCCGGTCACCACGGCGGAGATGGCCTACCACACCGCCAGCGTCAAACGCGGCAACGACGGCGCGCTGATCCTCACCGACCTGCCGTTCATGGCCCACGCCACGCCGGAGCAGGCCTTTGCCAACAGCGCCACACTGATGCAGGCCGGCGCCCACATGGTCAAGATCGAAGGCGCAGCCTGGCTGGCCGAAACCATCCGCTTGCTGGCCGAGCGTGGTGTGCCGGTGTGCGCGCACATGGGCCTGACCCCGCAAACCGTCAACGTGCTGGGCGGCTACAAAGTGCAGGGCCGCCAGGAGGCCCAGGCCCGGCAGATGCGCGCCGACGCCATTGCCCTGGAACAGGCCGGTGCGGCCATGCTGCTGCTCGAGTGCGTACCCAGCGAACTGGCGGCGGAAATCACCAATGCCGTTGGCATCCCGGTAATCGGCATTGGCGCCGGCAGCGCCACCGATGGCCAGGTACTGGTACTGCACGACATGCTCGGCCTGTCGCTGAGCGGCCGGGTACCGAAGTTCGTGAAGAACTTCATGCAGGGCCAACCGGATATCCATAGCGCCCTCGTCGCTTACGTCGAGGCAGTCAAGCAAGTCAGTTTCCCAGGCAGCGAACACGGGTTCAGTGCATGAATACAGTCAAGACCGTCCGCGAACTGCGCGCGGCAGTGGCCCGCGCGCGCGGTGAGGGCAAACGCATCGGTTTCGTGCCGACCATGGGCAACCTGCACAGCGGCCATGCAGCCTTGGTGACCAAGGCTGCCCAGCGCGCCGACTTCGTGGTCGCCAGTATCTTCGTCAACCCGCTGCAGTTCGGCGCCAACGAAGACCTCGACAAATACCCACGCACCCTGGCAGCCGACCAGGAGCGCCTGGTGCAGGCCGGCTGCAACCTGCTGTTCGCGCCCACGGTGGAAGAGATGTACCCCGACGGCATGAGCGTGCAAACACGCGTCAGCGTGCCCCGGCTTTCCGAAGGCCTGTGCGGCGCCAGCCGGCCTGGGCATTTCGAGGGCGTGGCCACCGTGGTCAACAAGCTGTTCAACATGGTCCAGCCAGACCTTGCCGTGTTCGGCGAGAAGGACTATCAGCAGTTGGCGGTGATCCGCGCCATGGTGCGCGACCTGAACATGCCGATCCAGATCATCGGCGAACCCACCGTGCGTGCCGAAGATGGCTTGGCGCTGTCGTCGCGCAATGGCTACCTCACGCCAGAGCAGCGTACTGCTGCACCAGCGCTGTACCGCACACTGCAGCACATTGCAGCGGGCATCGGCCGTGGCCAGCGGGATTTTGCCGCGCTGGTCGCTGAAGGCCAGGCGCAACTGAGCGCAGCGGGTTTCCGCCCGGATTACCTGGAAGTACGCCATGCCGTAAGCTTGCGCCCGGCAGTGATCGATGATCGAGACCTGGTGGTGATTGCGGCGGCTTACCTGGGTAACACACGGTTGATCGACAACCTCTACCTGCATTTGGAAGAGAAGACCGCATAACGGTCTTGGGCTGCCTTGCAGCCCATTCGCGGGCAAGCCCGCTCCTGCACGTTTACCTGTAGGGGCGGGCTTGCTTGCAATGCCCCACCAAAATCCCCCTGCCATACCCATTCCCAGCACGTGGCCTTTGCCTATAATGGTGCCAGCCTGAACCCGGCAACGACTGCCGTGTCCAAGCCCTCACCACGCACCAAGGGAACCCCGCGCAATGGCGTATTACCGTACACCCCACGATGTGACGGCCCTGCCCGCCTGGCAGGCGCTTCAGAAACACCGCGACGCCATGCAAAGCTTCAGCATGCGCGAAGCCTTCGCCGCCGATGCCAAGCGCTTCGACCAGTTTTCCCTCAGCGCTTGCGGCCTGTTCCTCGACTACTCAAAAAACCTGATCACCGAGCAAAGCCGCGACCTGCTGGTCAGCCTGGCCAATGAAGTGGGCCTGCAAGACGCCATCAAGTCGATGTTCAGCGGTGAGATCATCAACGCCTCCGAAGGCCGCCCGGTGCTTCACACCGCCTTGCGCCGGCCCGTAGGTGACAAACTCAGCGTCAACGGCGTGAACGTCATGCCGGAAGTGCACAAGGTGCTCAACCAGATTACCGAACTGGTCGGCCGCATTCACGATGGCCTGTGGCGCGGCTACAGCGAAAAACCGATCACCGACGTGGTCAACATTGGCATTGGCGGTTCGTTCCTCGGCCCCGAGCTGGTGTCCGAAGCGCTGCTACCCTACGCCCAGCGCGGCGTGCGCTGCCACTACCTGGCCAATATCGACGGCAGCGAGTTCCACGAGCTGTCGGCCAACCTGCGCGCCGAAACCACCCTGTTCATCGTCTCGTCGAAGTCGTTCAACACCCTCGAGACGCTGAAAAACGCCATGGCCGCGCGGACCTGGTACCTGGCCCAAGGCGGCTCGGAAGCCGAGCTGTACCGCCACTTCATTGCAGTGTCCAGCAACAAGGCCGCTGCTGTAGCGTTCGGTATCCGCGAAGAAAACATCTTCCCGATGTGGGACTGGGTGGGCGGGCGCTACTCGCTGTGGTCGGCCATCGGCCTGCCGATCGCCCTGGCCATCGGCACTGCCAACTTCAAGGAACTGCTGTCCGGCGCCTACACCATGGACCAGCACTTCCAGACCGCACCGTTCGACAAGAACATGCCGGTGCTACTGGCCCTGCTGGGCGTGTGGTATGGCAACTTCTGGGACGCAAACAGCCACGCGATCCTGCCGTACGACCACTACCTGCGCAACATCACCAAGCACCTGCAGCAGCTGGACATGGAATCCAACGGCAAGAGCGTGCTGCAAGACGGTACCCCGGTGAAGACCGACACCGGGCCGGTGATCTGGGGCGGCGTGGGCTGCAACGGCCAGCATGCCTACCACCAGTTGCTGCACCAGGGCACCCAGTTGATTCCGGCCGATTTCATCGTGCCGGTGGTGAGCTTCAACCCGGTGGCCGACCACCACCAGTGGCTGTACGCCAACTGCCTGTCGCAGAGCCAGGCGCTGATGCTGGGCAAAACCCGCGAGGAAGCCGAAGCCGAATTGCGCGCTAAAGGCCTCAACGAAGCGGACATCGAAAAGCTGGCCCCGCACAAGGTAATCCCGGGTAACCGCCCGAGCAACACGTTGGTGGTCGAGCGCATCAGCCCGCGCCGCCTGGGCGCGTTGGTGGCGATGTACGAGCACAAGGTGTTCGTACAGAGCGTTATCTGGGGTATCAACGCCTTCGACCAGTGGGGTGTTGAGCTGGGCAAGGAACTGGGCAAGGGCGTTTACCAGCGCTTGGTCGGCAGCCTGGAAGACAGCGCCGAAGACGGTTCCACCCAAGGCCTGATCAACTACTTCCGCGGCCGTCACCGCGGTTGATCCGAAGCCTGTACCGGCCTCTTCGCGGGTAAACCCGCTCCTACCAGGCAACGCGTTACCTCGTAGGAGCGGGTTTACCCGCGAAGAGGCCGGCCCAGGTTGAACACCGCTCCCAGCTACACTGTCCTATCGAATAGCCGTTGCAGTCCATCGCCCCTTACAAGAGCAGGACCACCCGCCATGTTCGATATCCGCAAATACCCCCAGGCCCTGGCCGTCAGCCAGTCCGCCGCCCTCACCCCCGAAGACTACCGCCGCCTCTACCGCCAGTCGGTCGAAGACCCAGACACCTTCTGGGCCGAACAGGCCAAACGCCTGGACTGGATCAAACCGTGGTCAAGCGTGCAGCAATGCGACCTGCATACCGGCAAGGCCCGCTGGTTCGACGGTGCGCAACTCAACGTCAGCTACAACTGTATCGACCGTCATCTGGCCCAGCGCGGCGAGCAAACGGCCTTGCTGTGGGAAGGCGACGACCCCAAGGACTCCAAGGCCATCACCTACCGCGAACTGCACCGTCAGGTCTGCCGCCTGGCCAATGCAATGAAAGCGCGCGGTGTGAAGAAAGGCGACCGGGTGTGCATCTACATGCCAATGATTCCCGAGGCCGCGTTCGCCATGCTCGCCTGCACCCGCATCGGCGCCATCCACTCGGTGGTGTTTGGCGGTTTCTCCCCCGATGCCTTGCGAGACCGTATTCTCGATGCCGACTGCCGCACCGTGATCACCGCCGATGAAGGCGTGCGTGGCGGTAAACGCATCCCACTGAAACAGAACGTCGACAAAGCCTTGGCCAGTTGCCCAGCGGTCAGTAGCGTATTGGTGGTGCGCCGCACTGGCGGCGATGTTGCCTGGGCCGAGGGCCGCGACCTCTGGTATCACGAAGCGACGAAAGAGGCCGGCGACGACTGCCCCCCTGAACCGATGGAGGCCGAAGACCCGCTGTTCATCCTCTACACCTCCGGCAGCACCGGCAAACCCAAAGGGGTGCTGCATACCACCGGCGGCTACCTGCTGCAGGCAACAATGACCTTCAAGGTGGTGTTCGATTATCGTGACGGCGAGGTGTTCTGGTGCACCGCCGATGTCGGCTGGGTGACCGGCCACAGCTACATCGTCTACGGCCCGCTGGCCAATGGCGCAATCTCGCTGATGTTCGAAGGCGTGCCCAACTACCCAGACACCTCGCGCTTCTGGCAAGTGGTGGACAAACACCAGGTGAACATCTTCTACACCGCTCCGACCGCCCTGCGCGCACTGATGCGCGAGGGCTCTGCGCCACTGCAGAGCACCTCACGCAAAAGCCTGCGTCTGCTGGGCAGCGTCGGCGAGCCGATCAACCCGGAAGCCTGGGAATGGTATTTCGAGGAGGTCGGGCAAAAGCGCTGCCCGATTGTGGATACCTGGTGGCAGACCGAAACCGGCGGCATCATGCTCACCCCACTGCCCGGCACACAGTCACTCAAACCCGGCTGCGCTACCCAGCCAATGTTCGGCGTGCAACCGGTGCTACTGGACGAAAAAGGCAAACTGATCGAAGGCCCCGGCGCCGGCGTGCTGGCGATCAAAGCCAGCTGGCCGGGGCAGATCCGCAGTGTCTACGGCGACCACCAGCGGATGGTCGACACCTACTTCAAGCCCTTGCCCGGCTACTACTTCACTGGCGACGGTGCCCGCCGCGATGCCGATGGCGACTACTGGATCACCGGGCGCATCGACGATGTGATCAACGTGTCCGGGCACCGCATCGGCACCGCTGAAGTGGAAAGCGCACTGGTGCTGCATGACAGCGTGGCCGAAGCTGCGGTGGTCGGTTACCCACACGACCTCAAGGGCCAAGGCGTCTACGCCTTCGTCACGACCATGAATGGCGTGACACCAGATGACACGCTAAAGGCCGAGCTGCTGGCCCTGGTCAGCAAGGAAATCGGCAGCTTCGCCAAGCCTGAGCTGATTCAGTGGGCGCCAGCGCTACCCAAGACGCGCTCAGGCAAGATCATGCGGCGTATACTGCGCAAAATCGCCTGCAATGAGCTGGAAAACCTGGGCGATACCTCGACCCTGGCCGACCCAAGCGTGGTACAGGGCCTGATCGACAAACGCCTCAACCAGTAACCGGCGGCCGCAAATCTGGCCGCCCTGTACAGCAGGTCGCCATGGAAGCCCTTCGTCGCCGTATCGAAACCCAGGTCATGAGCCTCACCGGGCTGGCCCTCGGCCAGCTCGACCTGGAATCGCCCAAGGGCGACCCCGGCCTGTTCGGCCCGCACAGTATTAGCTGGCGGGTACATGGCGACTTCCCGAGCATGCTGGTCGGTGGCATCAGCGCGCTGATGCTGCAGTTGTTGCATCCCCTGGCCTTGGCCGGTGTGTGGGACCACTCCAATTTTCGTGAAGACCTGCTCGGCCGCTTACGCCGCACCAGCCAGTTCATTTCCGGCACCACCTTTGGCGCCACTGGCGATGCCGAGTGGCTGATCGACAAAGTGCGCACCATTCACCTGCAGGTCACCGGCACTGCACCGGATGGTCGCCCTTATGCGGCCAGCGACCCGGATCTGTTGACCTGGGTGCATGTAGCGGAGGTCAGCCGTTTCCTCGCCGCCCACCTGCGTTACCGCAACCCACACCTGCCACGCGCCGAGCAGGATGCCTATTACAACGAAATCGCCCTGATCGCCGAGCGCCTTGGTGCCCGTGACGTGCCGCGCTCGTGCCAGCAAGTTGAAGACTATCTGCAACACATACGCCCGCAGCTGCACTGTGATGCGCGCAGCCATGAGGTCATGCGAATCCTGCTCGACGCCCCTGCCCCCAGCCGCTTGGCACAGCCGGTTGGCAAACTGATGCTGCACGCAGGTATCGACTTGCTGCCCGGCTGGGCCCAGGCACTGCTCGGCCTGCAGCACGGGCCCCTGCAGCAGCGCCTGATCCGCCTGGGCCTGCGCCGCACCGCGCCGGTACTGCGCTGGGCAATGCGCGACGGTTCGGCACACCGGGCCAAACGGCGCATGGGCATTGATTGAGCGCAAAGGGTGGCCCCTGCGGAACTGATTTAACGTGCCATACTCCAAGCACTCCTGCTTAGACTGACGAAGCGACACATGTACAAAGGATTGACTCGCGCCGCTGGCGCAATCGTGGCCTTGGTAGCCCTGTATAGCCTGCTCGGCTTTCTCATTCTTCCCGGTGTCGCACTGCGCATCGCCAACCAGCAGTTGGCCCAATACGCCACCGTGCCGGCCCACCTTGAACGGATCGAACTCAACCCCTTCAGCCTCGAGCTGACGCTGTGGGGCCTGCAGGTCGGCGAGCCGGGCAAGGAACAGGTCGGTTTCGAGCGTCTTTACGCTAACGCCTCGCTCGACAGCCTGTGGACAAAAGCCCTGCATCTGGAAGCGGTGGAGCTCGACAAACCGCGCAACGAAGTGCTGTTCGCCAAGGACGGTACCCTCAACCTGACCGGGTTGTTCAAACTACCGGCCAGCGAAGCCAAACCCGAAGAGCCGCCCAGCGACCCGTTCCCGCTGCGTATTGGCAGCATCAAGCTCATCGACGGTTACCTGCACTTCGAGGACCTGCGGCCCAGCGAGCCGATCGAGTTCCTCTACGACAACATGAATCTGGAGCTGAAAAACCTCAGCACCCTGCCCAACGACAACGCCGACATGACCTTGGTGGCCAGCGGCCCCAATGGCGGACGCATCGACTGGAAGGGCACGCTGAGCCTGTCGCCGATCGCCTCCGAAGGCACACTGAAGGTCACTGACGGCAAGATGAAGCTGTTCTGGCCCTACGTGCGCGATGCCGTGCCACTGGTGCTGGAAGACGGCGTGGTAAGCCTCGATACGCACTACAAGCTCAACCTCGCCAAACAGACCGAGCTGCTGCTGGATAACGTCTCCGTGCGCATCGCGCCATTCGCCATCAAGGCGCCGGATGGCCGACCGTTGGCACGCCTGGCCAGCCTGGAGGTTAGCGAAACCACCATTGATCTGGTCAAACAGCAGGTCACCGTGGGCAAGGTTCGCAGCGAAAAGCTCGAAACCTGGGCGGCGCTGGAAAAAGATGGCCAGCTCGACTGGCAGAAGCTGTTCGCCAGCCAACCCGCCAAGGCCACGCCGAAGGAAAAGGCCGAGCCGGCGGCCGCAGCACCTACGCCTGAAGAGAAAGCGGTCAACGAGCCAAGCAAACCCTGGCAAGTGCTGCTCAAGGACGTGCAGTTGCGCAACTACCTGGTACACCTGGCAGATCGCAGCCAAAAGGCACCGGTAGCCTTGGACATTGGCCCTCTCAATGCCGACCTGCAAGGTTTCGACAGCCTCAACCAGTCGCCCTTCACCCTCAAACTCGATACAGGTGTGGGTAAGCAAGGCAAGCTGCAGGCTGCAGGCCAGGTCAACCTGGCACCGATATGGGCAAAGCTGGATGTGAGCACCCGCGACATCGACCTGCGTGTAGCCCAGGCCTACATCAGCCCGTTCATCCTGCTGGAGCTGCGCAGCGGCATGCTCTCGAGCGACCTCAAGGTCGACCTGAAGAACACCGCGCCGCTGGCCTTCAATGTGACCGGCAAGGCGCAGGTCAGCCAGTTGCATACCCTCGACACCATCAAGAGCCGCGACTTCGTCAAATGGCAGCAGGTGAACGTCGACGGCTTGTCCTACGTGCACGGCGATGCTCTGTCGATCGACAAGGTGACCCTGCTGCAGCCCTATGCACGCTTCATCATCAACGAAGACCGCACCACTAACGTGAATGATCTGCTGATCCCGCAACCGGCCGACGCCCCGGCGAGCAGCCAGCCCAAGCCGAACACGGCCAGCAGCAACAAGCCGCTTGGCATCCATATCGGGCAGATAGACATCAACGACGGCTCGGCCAACTTTGCCGACCTGTCGCTAACCCCCAACTTCGCCACGGCCATCCAGCAACTCAACGGGCAGATCGGCACCATCGACAACCGCAAGCCACAGCCGGCCAAGGTCGACGTCAAGGGCAAGGTAGACCGCTACGCACCGGTTACCATCAAGGGCGCACTCAACCCGTTCAACCCACTGGCCAGCCTGGACATTGCCACCAGCTTCAAGCGCGTCGAACTGACCACGCTGACGCCCTACTCCGGCAAGTTCGCCGGCTTCCGCATCCGCAAGGGGCGGCTGAACCTGGACCTGCACTACTTGATCACCAACGGCCAGCTCAAGGCCGAGAACAAGGTAGTAGTGGAGCAACTGCAGTTGGGCGAGAAAGTCGACAGCCCGGATGCGGTCGACCTTCCAATCCGCCTGGCGGTGGCATTGCTGAAGGATACCGAGGGCAAGATCTCGATCGAGCTGCCGGTGTCTGGCGACCTCAACAACCCGCAATTCAGCGTGATGCCGATTGTTTGGCAAACCCTGCGCAACCTGGTGCTGCGCGCGGCGCAGGCGCCATTCAAATTCATTGGCGGGCTGATCAGCGGCGGTAGCTCGGAAGACCTTGGCAACGTGGCGTTCGCCCCCGGTTCCAGCGAACTCAGCGGCGAGGCCCAGTCGTCCTTGGACAAGCTGGCATCCGCGCTGAAAGAGCGCCCGGAACTGCGCCTGGAAATCGAAGGCACCAGCGCCCAGGCCAGCGACGGCCCGCTGATTGCCCAACAGCGCCTTGAGCGTGAGTACCAGGCCACCTGGTACAAGATCCTGCAGCGACGGGGTGACAAGGTGCCGGCCAATGCCTCGATGCTGGTGGTTGACGACAGTGACAAACCGGCGATGCTCGAAGGCATCTACCGCACCCGCCTGAAGCAGCAGCCGCCTGCCGAATGGGAGCAGTTGGGCCGTGACGAACGCGCCGCCAAGCTGCGCGAGGCCGTGATCAAGTCGTGGGCCGAGAGTACCGCCTTGCTGCGTACCTTGGGGCAGGAGCGCGCCAGCAGCATCAAGGACTACCTGGTCGACAAGGGCAAGCTGGAAGACGACCGGGTGTACTTCATCGATACCAGCCTGGGGCAGCCTCAAAGCGATGGCCGGGTGGTGACACCGATGCACCTGGATGCCGAGTAATCCCCTCTGGCAGGCCTGGCCTGTTCGCAGGCACGCCTGCCCCCACAGGCCTGCGCACTACCTGTGGGAGCGGGCGTGCCCGCGAAGAGGCCAGCACGGGCTTTAAACCAAGCGCTGCCCCGACACCGCCGGGTGATACAACGGTTGAACCTTGTTCCCGGCCGGGTCCAGCAGGTGGAAGCTGCGTGCGCCGTCACCATGGTTGAACGGCCGGTCGAGCAAGGTCACGCCACGGGCCTTGAAGTAGGCATACCAGGCCTCCAGCTCCTCCACACTGTCGACAACGAACCCGTAGTGATCCAGGGTCTGCAACCCGTTGGCCGCCCCTGCCCCACGCCCCAATGACAGGTTGTCGTTACCGCAAGTGAGGTACACCAGGTCCTCATTGGCGCGATTCAGCACTTCCATGCCCAGCACATCGACGTAGAAGCGTTCACACTCTTCCAGGTTAGGCACCAGCAGGGCGATGTGGCGCAAGCCATTCAGGCGGCCAGGGCGTGCAGGCAATTCGGACATTGGCGAAGCTCCATTTTTGTATACAATTCATTATTGAATTTAAAACAAAAGGAGAGATTTGTGTATAGCCTGTTCATCAAGACCCGAGTGAAGCCTGGATGCGCCGACGCTTTCCTGAGTGCAATCAAGGTCAATGCTGCAGCTTCCGTGGCGAGTGAGCCTGGCTGTCTGGTGTTCGATGTGTCGCAGGACCGGGTTGATCCGGAGGTGATCTACCTGTACGAAATCTACCGCGATGATGCTGCGTATGAAGCGCATACCCAGACCGCGCATTTTCGCGACAGCCGCCCATTGGTGGAGCCTCTGATCCTTGAGCAGGAATGCTTCGAAAGCGATGTGATCGCGCGCAACCCAGTGTATTGAACTCAAGAAAAAGCCCTGGCACGGGCCAGGGCTTTGCTGAAAGTGGCCAAATCCATTTGGCCGACGGGACATTCCTTTACTCGGCTTTCAGGCCGTCAGACATTACGCTCTTGACGCCTTTGATGTTCTTGGTGATGCGCACCGCTTCTGCTTTCTGCGATTCGGTAACCTTCACATCAGAAGACAGCGAAACAACACCTTGGCTGGTCTCGACTTTGATGTCGCTGCCTGGGATGCCTTTTTCAGTCATCAGATCAGCTTTGACCTTGGTAGTGATCCAAGTGTCGGAGCCTTCTTGCTTGGCGTTGTCGACGGTGTTGGCCGCCAACATGACTGGAGCCTGGGTTGGCTCAGCGGCGAATGCACCGTTAGCCATGGTCAGGGTCAGAGCGGTAGCAGTAGCGGCAACAATGGCGAACTTCTTCATGTGGGTCACTCCTGTTTTTCGAAGGGTCTGCGCCGTATGTCCTGGCGTCAGGTATGAAGGTAGTTGCATGGGCTGTGCCAGCTTGGCCTCTTCGTTTATTTCCTTTTAAATCAATCAGTTAGCAAAACACCATCGCTGCTGCGGTCGTGCATTTTGCAATCTGCGCGGTAAACCTGCATGCAAGATGCAAGTCCGCAAAAGGTTCCCGCCCCCATGAAAAAAGGGCCCCGAAGGGCCCTTTCTCTATTGCGTGACGGTCGCTTAGACGCCCGAGGCCTTGGCCGCAGCGACGTCTTTGATCGACAGCTTGATACGGCCGCGGTTGTCCACGTCCAGTACCAGCACTTCGACTTCCTGGCCTTCTTTCAGGATGTCGGTGACTTTCTCGACGCGAGCATCGCTCAGCATGGAGATGTGCACCAGGCCGTCCTTGCCAGGCAGGATGTTGACGAAGGCGCCGAAATCGACAATGCGCTCGACCTTGCCGACGTAGATCTTGCCGATCTCGGCCTCGGCGGTGATGCCCAGGATGCGCTGCTTGGCAGCATCTGCCGCTTCCTTGGTTTCGCCGAAGATCTTGATCGAGCCGTCGTCTTCGATGTCGATCGAAGCCTTGGTCTCTTCGCAGATGGCGCGAATGGTGGCGCCGCCTTTACCGATGACGTCACGGATCTTGTCGGTGTCGATCTTCATCGCGATCATGGTCGGGGCGTTGGCCGACAGTTCGGTACGCGACTGGCCAATGATCTGGTTCATCTGGCCGAGGATGTTCAGGCGCGCTTCCAGGGCTTGGCCCAGGGCGATTTCCATGATCTCTTCGGTGATGCCGTTGATCTTGATGTCCATCTGCAGCGCGGTGACGCCTTTGGCGGTACCGGCTACCTTGAAGTCCATGTCGCCCAGGTGGTCTTCGTCACCCAGGATGTCAGTCAGGACTGCGAACTTGTCGCCTTCCTTGACCAGGCCCATGGCGATACCGGCAACTGGCGCCTTCATCGGCACACCGGCGTCCATCAGGGCCAGGGAAGCACCGCAGACCGAAGCCATGGAGCTGGAACCGTTGGATTCGGTGATTTCCGAAACCACACGGATGGTGTACGGGAACACGTCAGCAGCAGGCAGCATGGCCTGAACCGAACGGCGGGCCAGACGGCCGTGGCCGATTTCGCGACGGCCAGCACCGCCCATGCGGCCACACTCACCTACCGAGAACGGTGGGAAGTTGTAGTGCAGCATGAAGGGGTCTTTCTTCTCGCCTTCGAGGGTGTCCAGCAGCTGGGCATCACGGGCAGTACCCAGGGTCGCAACGACCAGGGCCTGGGTTTCGCCACGGGTGAACAGTGCCGAACCGTGAGTTTTCGGCAGCACACCCACTTCGATGTTCAGCGGGCGTACAGTCTTGGTGTCGCGGCCGTCGATACGTGGCTTGCCGTTGACGATGTTTTCGCGAACGGTGCGGTATTCGATTTCGCCGAAGATGTCTTTTACTTCGGAAGCCGAAGGCTGGCCTTCTTCACCGGAGAACTTGGCAACCGCCTGGTCACGCAGCTCACCCAGACGCGCATAGCGGTCGGCTTTGACGGTGATGGTGTAACCCTGCGAAACCGCTTCGCCGAACTCGGCGCGGATAGCATTGAACAGCTCGGTGTTGGCAACGGCAGGTTTCCAGTCCCAAGTCGGCTTGCCAGCTTCGGCAGCCAGCTCTTTGACAGCCTGGATAACAGCCTGGAATTCGTCGTGGGCGAACAGTACGGCACCCAGCATCTGGTCTTCGGTCAGCTCTTGAGCTTCCGATTCAACCATCAGTACGGCGTCGGAGGTACCGGCAACGACCATGTCCAGGCTCGAGGCAGCCAGTTGCTCGTAGGTCGGGTTCAGCAGGTAGCCAGTGCTTTCGTGGAAGGCAACGCGGGCAGCGCCGATCGGGCCTTCGAACGGAATGCCGGAAATGGCCAGGGCAGCCGAGGTACCGATCATCGCGGCGATGTCCGGGTCGGTCTTCTTGCTGGTGGAAACCACGGTGCAGACGACCTGCACTTCGTTCATGAAGCCTTCCGGGAACAGCGGACGGATCGGACGGTCGATCAGGCGCGAGGTCAGCGTCTCTTTCTCGGAAGGACGGCCTTCACGCTTGAAGAAGCCACCTGGGATCTTGCCAGCGGCGTAGGTCTTTTCCTGGTAGTGAACCGACAGCGGGAAGAAACCCTTGCCTGGATCAGCCTGTTTGGCGCCTACCACAGTCACCAGCACGGTGACGTCGTTGTCGACGGTAACCAGCACGGCGCCGGTTGCCTGACGGGCAATACGGCCCGTTTCGAGAGTGACGGTCGATTGACCGAACTGGAAAGTCTTGATTACCGGGTTCACGGTTTCCTACCTTTTTCAGTGGCTCTTGGGGGAACTGGTTTCTTGCGAATTCTTGGGCAGAACGGGGAATCGGCCCCATTGACCGTCCAGATACAACACGAGGCTGGGAGCCTGGCACCAAGCGGAAAAACCGCTCAGCATTGCCAGGCTGCCAACCTCGGAGATACGCGTGAAGTGCCCAACGGCAGCGCTGCAAAACAGCCCTGCCGAAGCCTGCGACACCCCACGCACACCACTGACCAGGCCGCTATTAGCGACGCAGGCCCAGGCGACCGATCAGGGCGCTGTAACGAGTGGTGTCTTTGCCCTTCAGGTAATCCAGCAGCTTACGACGCTGGTTGACCATACGGATCAGACCACGACGGGAGTGGTGGTCTTTATCGTTGGCCTTGAAGTGGCCTTGCAGCTTGTTGATGTTGGCGGTCAGCAGAGCAACCTGCACTTCCGGGCTACCGGTATCGCCGGCGGCTTGCTGGTATTCGGCAACGATCTGAGCTTTTTCTTCAACGCTGAGGGCCATTTGGCTTCTCCTGATAACGGATCCCGCATGCGGGGTCCAATAGGCCAGGGACAAATCCCTGTATTAATAAAAAAGGTGTGACCGTGCCTACTGACAGCCACCCTTGATGCCGTGGGGCTCGGCAACTGCCTGACCCCGCGGTTTCGGTCATTCCGACCGAATCAGCCGACGCGGCGCAATGCGCCCGTCTTCGCTCACTTCACCGATACCGATGAAGCGTGCGTTGTGATCCTGTACCCGCACCATGCCAAATTGTGGCGCGTCCGGCGCGCGTACCGCCTGGCCATGCAGCCAGTAGAACGCACTGTGTTCCGACAGGCTGACCAACGGCCAGTCCTGCAGCCCGCTGTCCGATGGCATCAGGAAGCGGTCGAGCGCTTCGTTACCACCTTCGGCATGGGCCTGTTCGAGTTCCTCGAGGGTGACCGTCTGTGCCAGCGCAAAGGGCCCTGCCTGGGTCCTGCGCAGCTCGGCGACATAGGCGCCGCAACCAAGGGCTTCACCGATATCCTCCACCAGCGTGCGGATATAGGTGCCTTTGCTGCATCCTACGCTCAACCGTGCACGGGTGCCTTCGCACTCGAGCAACTCCAAGCGGTTAATAGTAACAGAACGCGCCTCGCGCTCCACTACCTCTCCTGCACGTGCCAGCTTGTACAACGGCTGGCCGTCACGCTTGAGCGCCGAGTACATAGGCGGTATCTGGCTGATCGGGCCGCGAAAACGGGGCAGCAGCGCTTCAATGTCGGCGCGACCAACGGTCACGTCGCGGGTCTGCAGCACCTCACCCTCGGCATCGCCGGTGTTGGTAGTCTGCCCCATCTGCATGACGGTTTCGTAGCCCTTGTCGGAATCCAGCAAGTACTGCGAAAACTTGGTCGCTTCACCGAAGCACAGCGGCAACACGCCGGTCGCCAGCGGGTCGAGGCTACCGGTATGGCCGGCCTTTTCCGCGTTCAGCAGCCAACGCACTTTCTGCAAGGCGGCATTGGACGTGAAGCCCAGCGGCTTGTCGAGCAGGATGATGCCGCTGACATTGCGGCGGATACGTTTGACCTGGGCCACCGCTTACTCCTTGGTGTCCGACTCGTCGGCATCCTTGTGCAGGCGGTCTTCGGCCACTGCACGCTCGATCAGCGCCGACAGGTGCACACCACGGCTGACACTTTCATCGAAATGGAAGTGCAGCTGCGGCACGCTGCGCAGTTGCATCGAACGCCCCAGGTGCAGACGCAGGAAGCTGGCAGCGCTATTCAATGCCTTGAGCGATTGCTGCACGGCATCCGGGGTTTCCTCGCCCATGACGGTGATGAACACCTTGGCATGGCCCAGGTCACGGCTCACGTCCACGGCGGTGATAGTCACCAGACCGACACGCGGGTCCTTGACTTCGCGACGGATCAGCTCGGCCAGCTCGCGCTGCATCTGATCGCCAATACGTTGGGTACGGCTATATTCTTTGGCCATTCTTGCTACCTGTAACTTAAAGCGGCAAACGCCCGGACAGACGAATGCCTGACCGGGCGCTACCTGAAGAGGTACCGCAAGCCGCCCTGTAGCAGGCGCTTGCGGCTCGCTCGCCCTTAAAGGGTACGAGCCACCTGGACTTTCTCGAAGACTTCGATCTTGTCGCCGACCTTGACGTCGTTGTAGCTCTTGACGCCAATACCGCACTCCATGCCCGAACGGACTTCGGAAGCATCGTCCTTGAAGCGACGCAGCGATTCCAGCTCGCCTTCGAAGATCACAACGTCATCACGCAGTACGCGAATCGGACGGTTGCGGTACACGGTACCCTCGATGACCATACAGCCAGCGATGGCGCCGAACTTCGGCGAACGGAACACGTCACGTACTTCGGCGACACCCAGGATGTTCTCGCGAACATCGCTGCCGAGCATGCCGGTCAGGGCCTTCTTGACGTCTTCGATGATGTCGTAGATCACGTTGTAATAACGCATATCCAGACCTTCCTGCTCGACGATCTTGCGCGCACCGGCGTCGGCACGCACGTTGAAGCCGAACAGTACTGCATTCGAAGCCAGCGCCAGGTTGGCATCGCTCTCGGTGATACCACCGACGCCACCACCAATCACGCGCACTTGCACTTCGTCGTTGCCCAGGCCGCCGAGCGAACCCTGCAGCGCTTCCAGAGAACCACGCACATCGGTCTTGAGAACGATGTTGAGGGTTTTCTTCTCTTCCTGACCCATGGTCTCGAAGATGTTTTCCAGCTTGCCGGCGTGAGCACGGGCCAGCTTGACCTCGCGATACTTGCCTTGACGGAACAGGGCAACTTCACGGGCTTTCTTCTCGTCGGCAACCACGGACAGCTCGTCACCGGCTTCCGGAGTACCGTCCAGGCCGAGGATTTCGACCGGGATCGACGGGCCAGCTTCCTTCACAGGCTTGCCGTTCTCGTCGAGCATGGCACGTACGCGGCCATAGTTGGAGCCGCACAGGACCATGTCGCCCTGACGCAGGGTACCGTCCTGAACCAGGATGGTCGCCACCGGGCCACGACCCTTGTCCAGGCGCGATTCGACAACCACACCACGACCTGGCGCGGTTGGGGTAGCGGTCAGTTCGAGGATCTCGGCCTGCAGCAGAACGGCTTCGAGCAGCTCGTCGACACCGGTACCCATCTTCGCCGAAACCTTGACGAACGGCGTGTCACCACCCCAGTCCTCGGAGGTAACGCCTTCGACGGACAGCTCGTTACGGATGCGATCGAGGTCAGCACCTGGCTTGTCGATCTTGTTCACTGCAACGACCAGCGGAACACCGGCTGCCTTGGCATGCTGAACGGCTTCGCGGGTTTGCGGCATCACGCCGTCGTCCGCCGCCACCACCAGGATGACAATGTCGGTCGCCTTGGCACCACGGGCACGCATCTGGGTAAACGCAGCGTGACCTGGGGTATCGAGGAAGGTGACCATGCCGCGGTCGGTTTCCACGTGGTAGGCACCGATGTGCTGGGTGATACCACCGGCTTCGCCAGCGGCAACCTTGGCACGACGGATGTAGTCGAGCAGCGAGGTCTTACCATGGTC
Organism: Pseudomonas sp. NBRC 111139; assembly: GCF_001753955.1. NCBI lineage: Bacteria > Pseudomonadati > Pseudomonadota > Gammaproteobacteria > Pseudomonadales > Pseudomonadaceae > Pseudomonas > Pseudomonas sp. NBRC 111139. Next base: position 46,929 of record NZ_BCBP01000038.1, on the reverse strand, counting down.
AACGTGACCCATGACGGTAACCACCGGCGCACGCGACTCGGTCTGGCCTTCGAACTTCAGCGATTCGGCCAGGGAGTCTTCCAGGGCGGTGTCGCTGACCAGCGTGACCTTGTGGCCCAGCTCTTCTGCGATCAGCTGAGCGGTTTCCTGGTCGAGCACCTGGTTGATGGTGACCGGGGTCCCCATCTTGAACATGAACTTGACCACTTCAGCGCCCTTGACGGACATCTGGTTGGCCAGCTCGGAGACGGTGATGGTCTCGCCGATGGTCACGTCACGGATGACGGGGCCGGTCGGGTTCTGGAAGCCGTGCTGATTACGCTTTTTCAGCTTGCTCTTGCCACCACGGCCACGACGAGCGCCATCGCTCTCTTCGTCGGTAGTGCGCGGAGCAGCACGCGGAGTCGGCGCCTTTTCCTTCTCCTTGACCTTGACCTTGATCGACACACGAGGCGCTTCGCCACGACGACGGTCGTCATCACGGGTACGGCTTTCGTTGCGACGGGTCTCGTCTTTCTTGCGCTCGGCAGCACGGGCTGCGGCGTCTTCAGAGGCCGGGGCGTCTGCGACTACCGGGGCCGGAGCAGCGACCGGAGCAGCGGCAGGAGCCGGCTCTGGCTTGGCAGCAGGCGCAGGGGCGGCGGCGGTGGAGCCGGCCGCCTGACGGCGAGCCTGCTCTTCGTTGCGCTGGCGAACTTCGGCCTCGACCTTGTCGCGAGCGGCATTTTCAGCCGCGCGGCGCTCTTCCAGCTCACGCTTCTGCTCAGCCTGGATTTCTTCAGGGCTGCGCTGAACGAAAACTTTCTTCTTGCGTACTTCTACGCTGATGCTCTTGCTACCGGCGACACGCAGGGTGCTGGTGGTTTTGCGCTGCAAGGTAATCTTGCGCGGCTCTTCCGCCTTGCTCTTGTGGCTGCTTTTCAAATGAGTCAGCAGGGTCTGCTTCTCATTGTCGGTCACTACCTGACCGGCGTCGGTGTGCGGCAGACCTGCCTCACGCATCTGCTGCAGCAGGCGCTCTACCGGTGCCTCGACCTCTTGGGCCAGTTCTTTCACCGTGACTTGCGTCATGCACTTCTCTCCTCAGGCCGCGCCTAATTACTCGAACCAGTGGGCTCGGGCGGCCATGATCAACTTGCCGGCACGCTCTTCGTCGATGCCGTCGATGTCGAGCAGATCGTCGATCGACTGCTCGGCCAGGTCTTCGCGGTTAACCACGCCGCGCACCGCCAGTTCAGCCGCCAGGTCTTTGTCCATGCCCTCAAGGGAGAGCAGGTCTTCGGCCGGGTGGGCGTCTGCCAGTTTTTCTTCGGTAGCGATGGCCTTGGTCAACAAACGGTCCTTGGCTCGAGCGCGGAGCTCATTGACGATATCTTCGTCAAAGCCATCGATGTTGAGCATTTCTTCCAACGGTACGTAGGCAATTTCTTCAAGGCTGGTGAAGCCTTCGTCGACCAGCACTTGGGCCAGCTCCTCGTCGACTTCCAGTTCCTCGATGAAATTGCGCAGGATGTCACCGGTTTCGGCCTGTTGCTTGGCCTGGATGTCCTTCTCGGTCATCACGTTCAGGGTCCAGCCGGTCAACTGACTGGCCAGGCGAACGTTCTGACCGCCACGGCCAATGGCCTGGGCCAGGTTGTCCTCGGCGACGGCGATGTCCATGGCATGGGCATCTTCATCAACGATGATCGCCGCGACTTCAGCCGGCGACATGGCGTTGATGACGAACTGCGCCGGGTTATCGTCCCACAGGACGATATCCACACGCTCACCACCCAGCTCCCCGGATACGGCCTGGACGCGCGAACCACGCATGCCGATGCAGGCACCTTGCGGGTCGATACGCTTGTCCTTGGAGCGGACGGCGATCTTGGCTCGCGAACCCGGATCACGGGAAGCAGCCATGACTTCGATGAGGCCCTCGGCAATTTCCGGCACTTCAATGCGGAAAAGCTCGATCAGCATCTGCGGCGCGGTGCGCGACAGGATCAGCTGTGGGCCACGGTTTTCGGTGCGAATTTCCTTGAGCAGCGCACGCAGGCGCACACCAACACGGAAGGTTTCGCGCGGAATGATGTCTTCGCGAGCCAGCAAGGCCTCGGCGTTGTTGCCCAGGTCAACGATGACGTTGTCGCGGGTAACCTTTTTTACGGTACCGGAGATGATCTCGCCAACGCGCTCACGGTAGGCATCGACCACCTGGGCACGCTCGGCCTCACGGACCTTCTGCACGATGACCTGCTTGGCGGTCTGGGCGGCAATACGACCGAACTCGATGGACTCGATCTTCTCTTCGATCACGTCACCGACCTTGGCTTCAGGGTGGGTGTCCTTGATCTTGTCCAGCCAGGTCTCGATCGCCGGATCATCAAGATCGGCTTCGTCGACCACGGTCCAGCGACGGAAAGTCTCGTAGCTACCGGTGTGGCGGTTGATTTCCACACGTAGGTCGACTTCGTCTTCAAAACGTTTTTTGGTTGCAGTGGCCAGGGCCACTTCCAGCGCTTCGAAAATGACGCCGGGCGGTACACCTTTTTCGTTGGATACCGATTCAACAACCAGCAGTACTTCTTTGCTCATCGTACGCCTCGCCTTGCGCAAGCCATTGGGCCCGGATAGTCCGCCGGGCCCGGCACGTCTCAGTCAAAACTGGGAATAATATTGGCCTTGTCGATCGAGTCGATCGGTAACAGGAACTCCTGGTTGTCCACCTGGACCACCACATCCTGCTCCTCCACACCGCGGAGAAGGCCCTGGAAGTTACGACGACCCTCGAAGGGTGAGCGCAGCTTGATCTTCACTTGTTCGCCGGCATGCGAGGCAAACTGTTCCAGCGTGAACAGTGGGCGATCCATGCCTGGAGAAGACACCTCGAGGGTGTACTCACTGCTGATTGGATCTTCCACATCGAGGATTGCGCTGGCCTGACGGCTGACTGCTTCGCAGTCGTCCACCAGAATACCGCCTTCCTTGTCGATGTAGATGCGCAGTACCGAATGCTTACCCTGGGAAACGTATTCGATCCCCCAGCACTGATAGCCCAGACCCTCGACAACCGGGGCCAACAAGGCCTGCAACTGTTCTAGCTTGCTCGACACCTGAACCCCCTCGTGCATGCTGTGCAAATAAAAAATGGGCGAAGCGCCCATCCCTGAAAGCGCCGTAGGACAACGACGCCGAAACTGTTCGGTTAGCAAAAAGCCCCTGAAAAGGGGCTCCGCTGAAGCTGGTTGCGGGGGCTGGATTTGAACCAACGACCTTCGGGTTATGAGCCCGACGAGCTACCAAGCTGCTCCACCCCGCGACAAAGCTGGGGCAAAAGTATAAGACCGAACCCTGTTGAGGGTCAAATCCAAACATTCACCTACAAGAAAGCCCGCTAAAGCGGGCTCTCAAGCTTTAATTGGTACCGAGAAGGGGACTCGAACCCCTACACCCTATGGGCACAACCACCTCAAGGTTGCGTGTCTACCAATTCCACCACCTCGGCAATACTACTACTTGAAACCCGTTACTTCTGCTCTTGAGCCGGAGGAGGTACATCACCCGTATTACTGGTGGTTTCGCTCTTCTGCTGCTGGAGCACCGGTACATCATCATTAACTGCCGGTTTTTGCGGCTCTTTCACTTCTAGCACTGCTGGATCTGGAAGACCTGCTTGGCTAAGCTGGTGAGCTTGTTGCTTCGCGAAGTATCCTAACCCAAGTGCTGTCAAAAAGAAAGTGGCAGCGAGTATAGCAGTTAATTTACTTAGGAACGTTGCAGAGCCTTGGCTCCCGAACACGGTATTTGAAGCCCCCGCGCCGAAAGATGCACCTGCTTCAGCACCTTTACCCTGTTGCAACAGAACCAGCACTACAAGCGACAGCGCTGCCAACAGATGAAAAACAACGATGACTGTTTCCAGCATTTGTTCAGTTTCCTGCGGCGCGACAAATTGCACCGAATTCGTCTGCGTTCAGGGAAGCCCCACCAATGAGCCCCCCATCGATATCCGGCATGCCGAACAGTTCGGCCGCATTGGCCGCCTTCACGCTGCCGCCGTATAGCAACTGCACCTTCGCAGCTACTTCAGCATCTTCTGCCGCCAACTGGCCGCGGATGGCGGCGTGCACATCCTGGGCCTGCTGTGGCGTGGCCGTAAGGCCCGTACCGATGGCCCATACAGGCTCATAGGCAATTACTGCATCGGCAAAAGCCTTAACACCGAATGCTTCGATGATACTGCTTAGTTGACGCCCGACAACTTCGAGCGTTTTGCCAGCCTCGCGCTCCTCAAGGGTTTCCCCTATGCAAAGCACTGGCTTCAAGCCTTTGGCCTGGGCCGCTGCAAACTTGCGATTGAGCACTTCGTCGGTTTCACCAATAATCTGGCGGCGCTCCGAATGGCCAATCAACACCAACTTGCAACCTGCTTCAACCAGCTGCTCGGGAGCAACTTCCCCGGTCAGCGCACCCTGTTCGGGTTGTACAGCAGAATTCTGTGCGCCGACAGTAATTTCTTTACCCGCCAGGCCATCAATCACCTGATTGATGAACAAGGCCGGTGGAAATACGGCGACTTCCACTCCGCTCGGCAAGGCGAGATTGCTCAAGCCTTTGGTCAGCTCAGCGACGCTAGCGCGGGTACCGTGCATTTTCCAGTTACCAGCTACCATAGGGCGACGCATGCTTTACCTCGTCGGTCAAAGTGGGCGCAGATCTTACCCAACCAGATCTGCGCTGGCAAGCGCCTTCAGACACAAACTTCGCCGACCAGTTTGGCCAGCGCTTCAGCATGGGCCCGCACCTGGCTTTCGTCCTCGCCCTCAACCATGACCCGCACCAGCGGCTCGGTACCGGACTTGCGCAACAGCACGCGACCACGCCCCGCCAGCGCATCGGTAACCTTTGCACTGGCTTCCTTGACGGCGGGGTGCTCCAGCGGGTCGACCTTGCTGGCGCCAAAGCGCACATTGATCAGCACCTGCGGGCACTTGCGCAGGGCCTGACGGGCCTGGGCCAGGGTTTCACCCCGGCGCTTGAGCGCCATCAGCACCTGCAGCGCGGCAATGATCGCATCGCCGGTTGTGGTGTGGTTGCAGCACACGACGTGACCGGAGTTTTCACCGCCGACCAGCCATTCACGCTCCAACAGCTCGGCCATGACGTAACGGTCGCCGACCTTGGCTCGCACAAACGGGATGTCCAGGTCCTTGAGCGCCAGCTCCAGGCCCAGGTTACTCATCAGCGTGCCGACCACCCCGCCTTGCAGCTTGCCATGTTCCTGCAGGTCGCGAGCAATGATGAACAGCAGCTCGTCACCGTCGACGATGGCGCCCGTGTGGTCGACCATCAGCACGCGATCGCCGTCACCGTCAAAGGCAATGCCGAGATCGGCATGCCCGACCAGTACAGCGGCCTGCAGCGATTCGATGTGTGTCGAGCCGCAACCTTCGTTGATGTTCAAGCCGTCCGGTTGCGCATGCAGCACGGTCACGTCGGCACCCAGCTCACGGAATACGCTGGGCGCAACCTTGTAGGTCGCACCATGGGCGCAGTCGACCACCAGCTTGAGGCCGTCGAAGCTGGTGCTGCTCGGCACGCTGCTCTTGCAGAATTCGATGTAGCGGCCGGCGGCATCGTTGATACGCGAAACCTTGCCCAGCTTGCCCGACTCGACAACGGTCATCGGTTGGTCGAGCAGCTCTTCGATCATCAGCTCGACCTCGTCCGGCAGCTTGGTGCCCTGGCCCGAGAAGAACTTGATGCCGTTGTCATCGTGCGGGTTGTGCGAGGCACTGATGACGATACCGGCTTCGGCGTGGAAGGTACGCGTGAGGTAAGCGATGGCCGGTGTCGGCATCGGCCCGAGCAACATCACATCAGCACCTGCCGCGGACAGGCCGGCTTCGAGTGCGGACTCGAACATATAGCCGGAGATACGCGTGTCCTTGCCCACCAGCACGCGGCAATGGCCTTGCTTGCGGAAGGCCATGCCGGCCGCCCAGCCAAGCTTCAGCATGAAGTCAGGCGTGATCGGGTATTCGCCGACGCGGCCACGAATGCCGTCGGTACCAAAATATTTTCTGCTCATAGGGACTCCAATGTTCTTATTCGGCGTTTTGCACCGCAGCGATCATGCGTACCACATCAACGGTTTCGGCCACGTCATGTACACGAAGGATGCTCGCTCCCTTGGTCATGGCCAACGCCGCCAGCGCAAGGCTGCCGTACAAGCGCTCGCCGACCGGACGTTCCAGCGTCAGGCCGATCATGCTCTTTCGTGAAACGCCCACCAGTAGTGGGCGCCCAAGGCGATAGAGCGCTTCCATGTGCTTGAACAGGCTCAGATTGTGCGCCAGTGTCTTGGCGAAACCGAAGCCCGGGTCAAGGATGATTCTGTCAGCATCAATGCCCGCTGCGGCGCAGGCGGCCATCCGCTGTTCAAGATAACGGGTGACGTCGGCGGTCACGTCCTGGTAATGCGGATCGTCCTGCATGTTACCCGGCTCGCCACGCATGTGCATGAGGCACACCGGCAGACCGGTGTCCGCCGCAGCGTCCAGGGCGCCATCGCGCTCCAGGGCCCGCACGTCGTTGATCAGCCCGGCACCCAGGCGGGCTGCTTCACGCATGACAGCAGGCGTGGAGGTATCGACCGAAATGACCACGTCGAGGCGACTGTTGATGGCCTCGACCATTGGCGCCACACGCTCCAGCTCCTCGGTCACCGAGACTGCACGCGCACCCGGGCGCGTGGACTCGCCACCGATGTCGATCAGCGTTGCGCCGGCGGCAACCATCGCTTCGGCGTGGCGCAGGGCCTCGTCGCGCTGACTGAAGCGACCGCCATCGGAGAAGGAATCGGGGGTGATATTGAGAATACCCATGACATGGGTATGCGACAAATCAAGAACCCGGCTGCCGCAAGGCAACCGGGTCGGGTACTGCACTGAGCTCATAGATGCCCTTAGTGTTCAGCCGCTGGGCCGCCGATTGGCGATTCCGGACGCTCATCCTGGGCCGCAGGCGTGCCCGAGTGCTTGTCATCGTCCCAATCACGCGGCTCACGTGGTGTGCGCCCAGCCATGATGTCGTCAATCTGATCGGCATCGATGGTCTCGTACTTCATCAGCGCTTCGGTCATCGCCTCGAGCTTGTCGCGGTTGTCGATCAGCAACTGCTTGGCAGTGGCGTAGCACTGATCGATGATGCTGCGCACCTCGGAGTCGATCAATTTGGCCGTCTCACCGGACACGCTGGCATGCTGGCTACCGGCACTACGGCCGAGGAACACCTCGCCCTCTTCCTCTGCATACATCAGCGGGCCAAGCTTCTCGGACAGGCCCCATTTGGTCACCATGTTACGGGCGATCTGGCTGGCGCGCATGATGTCGTTGGACGCGCCAGTGGTCACGCCATCGAAGCCCAAGGTCATCTCCTCGGCGATACGGCCGCCATACAGCGAGCAGATCTGGCTGATCAGCGCACGCTTGGAGAGGCTGTAGCGGTCTTCTTCCGGCAGGAACATGGTCACACCCAAGGCACGACCACGCGGGATGATCGAAACCTTGTAGACCGGGTCGTGCTCAGGCACCAGGCGACCGACAATGGCGTGGCCAGCCTCGTGATAGGCCGTGTTTCTCTTTTCCTTCTCGGACATGACCATGGTCTTGCGCTCAGCGCCCATCATGATCTTGTCCTTGGCCAGCTCGAACTCTTTCATTTCGACCAGGCGCTTGTTGGAACGCGCGGCAAACAGCGAAGCCTCGTTGACCAGGTTGGCCAGGTCGGCGCCGGAGAAGCCTGGGGTACCCCGCGCGATGACCGCCGGGTTGACGTTCTCGCCGATCGGCACCTTGCGCATGTGCACCTTGAGGATCTGCTCGCGACCACGAATGTCCGGCAGGCCAACCACCACCTGGCGATCGAAGCGGCCGGGGCGCAGCAGCGCAGGGTCGAGCACATCCGGACGGTTGGTGGCGGCGATGACGATGATGCCATCGTTCATCTCGAAGCCGTCCATCTCCACCAGCAACTGGTTGAGGGTTTGCTCACGCTCGTCGTGACCGCCGCCCATGCCGGCGCCACGATGGCGACCAACGGCGTCGATTTCGTCGATGAAGATGATGCACGGGGCGTGCTTCTTGGCCTGTTCGAACATGTCGCGCACACGGCTGGCACCGACACCCACGAACATTTCCACGAAGTCCGAACCGGAAATGGTGAAGAACGGTACTTTCGCCTCGCCCGCAATGGCCTTGGCCAGCAGGGTCTTACCGGTACCGGGTGGGCCAACCATCAGCACACCGCGCGGGATACGGCCGCCCAGGCGCTGGAACTTGCCCGGATCGCGCAGGAACTCGACCAGCTCGCCAACCTCTTCCTTGGCCTCGTCACAGCCCGCAACGTCAGCCAGCGTGGTCTTGACCTGGTCTTCGGACAGCAGGCGTGCCTTGCTCTTGCCGAAGCTCATCGGCCCGCCCTTGCCGCCCGCGCCCCCTTGCATCTGACGCATGAAGAACATGAACACGGCAATGATCACCAGGATCGGGAAGCTCGCCACCAGCAACTGCGTCCAGATGCTCTGTTGCTCAGGCTGCTTGCCTTCGACGACCACGTGGTTGTCGACCAGATCGCCGATCAGGCCATTGTCGGTGATGGCCGGGCGCACAGTCTTGAAGTTGTCGCCATCGGTGCGCTTGCCAGTAATGATGTAGCCATCGACGGTCACACGCTCGACCTTGCCATCCTTGACCTGCTGGATGAAGTCGGAGTAGTTGAGGGTCTGCGGCTCGTTAGGGCTGGAGAAGTTGTTCATCACTGTCACCAGGACAGCTGCGATGATCAACCACAGGATCAGATTCTTTGCCATGTCGTTCAATTAGCTACCCTCTGAGGCCGGCGCACGACGCAGCCGTGCCTCGCATGATATTCATCGCCCTAACTTACTACATTACCTACGCAGCCGCAGGCACCGTCTGTAACCCTTTGTGAAAGCTAGACTACACGAAGTTCGGACGATCCTGACGCAGTGGCCGATTGGAATTAACTATCGACCACCCCGCTTCACACCTTTCATTACCCTTTGAAGCCCCTGCCCAACAGGTATTGCTCGCGGGAACGGTCCCGTGACGACGATGGCTTGCGCATTTGCACCTTGTCGAACTTGCTGCGCACATCCTTCAGGTACACGTCAAAACCTTCGCCCTGGAAAATCTTGATCAGGAAGTCGCCCCCGGGCTTGAGCACGCGGGTCGCCAGATCGAGGGCCAGCTCGCAGAGGAACATGGCACGCGGAATGTCCACCGCGGGCGTACCACTCATATTGGGGGCCATGTCGGAAATCACAAGGTCCACATGCGAATCGCCCACCGCTTCGAGAATGCGCTGCAGCACTTCGTCGTGGGTGAAGTCACCTTGAATGAAGGTCACGTCGGCGATCGAGTCCATTTCCAGAATGTCGGAAGCGATCAGGCGACCCTGGCCACCAATCAGACGACTGGTCACCTGGGACCAGCCACCAGGGGCTGCGCCGAGGTCGATCACGCTCATGCCTGGGCGGATAAGGCGGTCCTTCTCCTGGATCTCCAGCAGTTTGTAGCTCGCACGCGAGCGATACCCATCCTTCTGCGCCTGCTTCACAAAAGGGTCGTTGAAATGCTCTCGCAGCCAGTTTGCGCTGCTTTTGGAACGTTGTACCACGGGGCACCTCGATGATATGCGTCGTGATTGACTGGGCGGAGCCGGTGGCCCTCGGGTAAAATGCCGGTCAATTTTACAGAATCAGACGGAAAGGGTCAGATTATGCCGCTCAATAACGAGCAGAAGAAGCAATACAAGTCCATTGGTCATGACCTGAAGCCGGTCCTGATCGTTGCTGGCAACGGTTTGAATGAAGGCGTGATCGCCGAACTGGAGCGCGCACTGGTCGACCATGAGCTGATCAAGGTCGAAATTCGCTCGGAAGACCGCGAGGAACGCGCCGAGACCATCGCCGAGCTGTGCAAGGCCGGCCGTGCCGAGCTGGTGCAGACCATCGGCAAGAAAGCCCTGATCTACCGCAAGAACCCACAGCCGAACAAACAGCTGTCCAACATCCACCGTTACAAGTAACGGTGGCTCCGATCAGTGGCGCGGTGAACGCGCCCTGACCGGTACCGGCTGGGCCACCAGCACGACGCCGGAAAAGCCCAGCACCAGAAAGCAGAACATCTGCCAGCGCTCGCCCACGGAAATACCGTAGCGCAAGGTGTAATACCCCACGCAGGCACCAAAGCCGAGCAACAGCATCTGGCCGCGGAACTGCCGCCACCAGGCCGCCAGGCCGTCCACCCTCGCCAGCACTGCCAGCTGAGTCAACAAGCCAAGCAACGCCACGCCGATCAACCAGCGGTCGATCTGCCCGGCGATATCCTGCACCAGCAGCGGGGCCAGGCCACTGACCTTGAGCGCAGGCACCAGCCCTACATGGAACACCCACAGGCCACCGACCCAGAAAACCTGGGCCAGTTGCCAGAGGATCCCCTCAAGGGACGGCGCCCGCAGGCGTCGGTCAGATGTGCTTGACTTCGACAATCTCGTACTCGACCGTGCCACTAGGCGTCTTGACGACGACAGTATCACCTTCTTCCTTGCCGATGATGGCACGGGCAATGGGTGCACCGCTCGACAGCTTGCCCTGCTTCACGTCAGCTTCATCCTCACCAACGATCTGGTAGGTCACCTCTTCATCGGTTTCGGTGTTGGCCAGTACCACGGTGGTACCGAAAATCACCTTGCCGGTGTGAGGGATGGTGGTCACATCGATGACCACCGAATTCTGCAGACGGCCTTCGATATCACGGATACGCGCTTCGACCATGCCCTGCTCCTCACGGGCGGCATGGTATTCGGCGTTTTCCTTGAGGTCACCCAGCTCACGCGCTTCACCAATGGCCTGACTCAGGCGCGGGCGCTCGGTCTTGCTCAGGAACAGGTGCTCTTCTTCCAGGGCGCGAGCGCCCTGGACGGTCATCGGGTATTTGGTAATGCTCATGCTTTCAGTCCTGCATGCAGATCCTGCAAGCGACGAACGGTCTTTTCCGGACCGAATTTCAGCGCTTCGCAGATGGCTTCACCAGCCGCAATGGTAGTGGTGCAGTAAATCTTGTGCTGCAGCGCATTGCGACGAATCGAGTAGGAGTCGGCGATCGACTGGCGACCTTCGGTGGTATTGATGATCAGCGACACTTCGTCGTTCTTGATCATGTCGACCACGTGAGGGCGACCTTCGGTCACTTTGTTCACACGGCGCACTTTCAGGCCAGCCGCCTCGATAACCTTGGCGGTGCCGGCAGTGGCAACCACTTCGAAGCCCAGGGCGATCAGGTCGCGGGCAACGCCGGCCACTTGTGGCTTGTCGTCGTCGCGTACGCTGATGAACGCGGTACCGCCCGTCGGCAGCACTTCGCTGGCACCCATCTGGGCTTTGGCGAAGGCTTCACCGAAGCTGTCACCGACGCCCATGACTTCACCGGTCGATTTCATCTCAGGGCCGAGGATCGGGTCAACCCCTGGGAACTTGGCGAACGGGAAGACGGCTTCCTTCACGCTGTAGAAGTTCGGGATGATTTCCTGGGTGAAGCCCAGCTCTTTCAGGGTTTTACCCGCCATGACGCGGGCCGCGATCATCGCCAGGGACGTGCCGATGCACTTGGACACGAACGGTACGGTACGCGAGGCACGCGGGTTGACTTCGATCACGTAGATCTTGTCGCCCTGCAGGGCCAGCTGTACGTTCATCAGGCCTACCACGCCCAGCTCCAGCGCCATTTTCTTGACCTGAACGCGGACTTCGTCCTGCACTTCCTTGCTCAGCGAGTAAGGTGGCAGCGAGCACGCCGAGTCGCCGGAGTGTACGCCGGCCTGCTCGATGTGCTGCATGATCGCGCCGATGACCACGTCGGTGCCGTCGCACACCGCATCCACGTCCATCTCGATGGCGCAGTTGAGGAAGTGGTCGAGCAGTACCGGGCTGTCGTTCGACACTTGTACCGCTTCACGCAGGTAGCGCTTGAGCTCGTCCAGCTCGTAGACGATCTCCATGGCACGACCGCCCAGTACGTAGGACGGACGCACGACCAGCGGGTAGCCGATGCTGCCCGCAGCACGGATAGCCTCTTCTTCGCTGCGCACGGTGGCGTTTGGCGGCTGCAGCAGGTTCAGGCGCTGAACCATCTGCTGGAAGCGCTCACGGTCTTCGGCGCGGTCGATGGCGTCAGGGCTGGTACCGATGATCGGCACGCCAGCTTCTTCCAGAGCGCGGGCCAGCTTCAGCGGGGTCTGGCCGCCGTAGTGAACGATCACGCCCTTCGGCTTCTCGACGCGGCAGACTTCCAGCACGTCTTCCAGGGTCAGCGGCTCGAAGTACAGGCGGTCGGAAGTGTCGTAGTCGGTGGAGACGGTTTCCGGGTTGCAGTTGACCATGATGGTCTCGTAACCGTCGTCACGCAGCGCCAGGGCGGCGTGTACGCAGCAGTAGTCGAACTCGATACCTTGGCCGATACGGTTCGGGCCGCCACCCAGGATCATGATCTTGTCGCGGGTCGACGGGTTGGCCTCGCACTCTTCCTCGTAGGTGGAGTACAGGTAGGCAGTGTCGGTGGCGAACTCGGCGGCGCAGGTGTCGACGCGCTTGTACACCGGGAACACTTCCAGCTTGTGGCGGTGGCGACGCAGGTTCTTGTCGGTGATGCCCAGCAGTACTGCCAGACGCTGGTCCGAGAAGCCCTTGCGCTTGAGGCGCAGCATGTAGTCCTTGTCGATTGCCGACAGGGCCAGGGTCTTGACCTTCTCTTCTTCCTTGATCAGGTCTTCCATCTGCACCAGGAACCACATGTCGATGCCGGTCAGATTGAAGATTTCTTCGCAGGTCATGCCCGAACGCATGGCGTCAGCCACGTACCAGATACGCTCGGCACCCGGCACGGTCAGTTCGCGCTTGAGGATGCTGGCGGCTTCCGGGCTGGCCAGGTCGACTTTCGGGTCGAGGCCGCAGGCGCCGACTTCCAGGCCGCGCAGGGCTTTCTGCAGGGATTCCTGGAAAGTACGGCCGATGGCCATGACTTCACCCACGGATTTCATCTGGGTGGTCAGGCGGGCGTCGGCTTTCGGGAATTTCTCGAAGGCGAAGCGTGGCAGCTTGGTGACGACGTAGTCGATCGACGGCTCGAAGGACGCTGGGGTGCGACCGCCAGTGATGTCGTTCTGCAGCTCGTCGAGGGTGTAGCCAATGGCCAGCTTGGCGGCGATCTTGGCGATCGGGAAGCCGGTGGCCTTGGAGGCCAGGGCGGACGAACGCGATACGCGCGGGTTCATCTCGATGACGACCATGCGGCCGGTGTTCGGGCAAATGCCGAACTGGACGTTGGAACCGCCGGTTTCCACACCGATTTCACGCAGCACCGCCAGCGAGGCGTTGCGCATGATCTGGTATTCCTTGTCGGTCAGGGTCTGTGCCGGGGCAACCGTGATCGAGTCACCGGTGTGCACACCCATCGGGTCGAAGTTCTCGATCGAGCAGACGATGATGCAGTTGTCCTTCTTGTCGCGGACCACCTCCATCTCGTATTCCTTCCAGCCGATCAGCGATTCGTCGATCAGCAGCTCTTTGGTCGGCGACAGGTCCAGACCACGGGTGCAGATTTCTTCGAACTCTTCACGGTTGTAAGCGATACCGCCGCCGGTGCCGCCCATGGTGAACGACGGGCGAATGATGCATGGGAAGCCGAGCTTCTCGAGGACCGCATTGGCCTCTTCCATGCTGTGGGCGATACCGGAGCGCGGGCACTCCAGGCCGATGTCCTTCATGGCCTTGTCGAAGCGCGAGCGGTCTTCGGCCTTGTCGATGGTGTCAGCATTGGCACCGATCATCTCTACGCCGAACTTTTCCAGAACGCCGTGGCGCTCCAGGTCCAGGGCGCAGTTCAGGGCGGTCTGGCCACCCATGGTCGGCAGGACGGCGTCCGGGCGCTCTTTCTCGATGATCTTGGCCACCGATTGCCACTTGATCGGCTCGATGTAGGTGGCGTCGGCCATGGCCGGGTCGGTCATGATGGTGGCTGGGTTGGAGTTCACCAGGATGACGCGGAAACCTTCCTCGCGCAGGGCTTTACAGGCCTGCGCGCCGGAGTAGTCGAATTCGCAGGCCTGGCCGATCACGATCGGGCCAGCGCCGAGAATCAGGATGCTTTTGATGTCTGTACGTTTTGGCATGGTGGTCACTCAAATCCGGGGTCAGTCGGCAAGCCGCTTTGAACAATCTGGGTCAGGCGCTGCCGGGCGCGGCGTATGCCGGCCCGGGGCCTTGAAGCAGGATGCTCAGCGGCGCTTGGCCATGGCATCGGTGAAACGATCGAACAGAGGCGCGACGTCGGTCGGGCCAGGGCTCGCTTCAGGGTGGCCCTGGAAGCTGAACGCGCTCTTGTCGGTACGCTCGATACCCTGCAGGGTGCCGTCGAACAGCGACTTGTGAATGGCGCGAACGTTACCCGGCAGGGTCGCCTCGTCAACGGCGAAGCCGTGGTTCTGGCTGGTGATCATGACCACACCGGTATCCAGGTCCTGGACCGGGTGGTTGGCACCGTGGTGGCCGTGGCCCATTTTCACGGTCTTGGCGCCGGAAGCCAGGGCCAGCAGCTGGTGGCCGAGGCAGATGCCGAATACCGGGATCTCGGTTTCGAGGATTTCCTTGATCGCCTGGATCGCGTAGTCGCACGGCTCAGGGTCACCCGGGCCGTTGGACAGGAACACGCCGTCCGGGTTGAGTGCCAGCACTTCGCTGGCCGGGGTCTGGGCTGGCACCACGGTCACGCGGCAGCCGCGGGCCACCAGCATGCGCAGGATGTTCAGCTTGACGCCATAGTCGAAGGCAACCACGTGGTACGGCAGGTCGGCAGCGTCGATGGTCGGGTGGCTGTCGGTTTTCAGCTCCCACACACTGGAGCGCCACTCGTAACGTTCCTTGGTGGAGACGACCTTGGCCAGGTCCATGCCCTTCAGGCCCGGGAAGCCGCGGGCAGCGGCGATGGCCGCTTCTTCGCTGATGTTGTCACCCGCCAGAATGCAGCCGTTCTGGGCGCCCTTTTCACGCAGGATACGGGTCAGGCGACGGGTGTCGATGCCGGCAATGGCAACGACGTTGTTAGCCTTGAGGTACTCAGGCAGCGACTGGGTATTACGCCAGTTACTGGCCAGCAGCGGCAGGTCACGGATGACCAGGCCAGCGGACCAGACGCGGTTCGACTCGGCGTCTTCCGGGGTAGTACCGGTGTTGCCGATGTGCGGGTAGGTCAGGGTAACGATTTGCTGCGCGTAGGAAGGGTCTGTAAGGATTTCCTGGTAGCCGGTCATAGCGGTGTTGAATACCACCTCACCAACGGTCTGACCGTCGGCACCGATGGCTTCACCGCGGAAAATACTGCCGTCGGCAAGGGCGAGTATGGCTGGCTTTGTCAAGAAGACCTCCCGTAAATCAAGCATGAAAGGGCGATCGCAGGTTGCAAAAAAGCGGAGTGACGTATGGACACGTCACCCCGCTTTCATGTGCTGAATTCAATTCGCTGCGCGCTTTTAGTGGACACACTAAAGCTGTAGCTTACAGAAAAGTGTGTTTTCGGTCTACCGGATATGTGTCTCTAAAACACATCGATGCGACAGGCTGACATCCACGCCAGCCTCTTCGCGGGCTCGCCCGCTCCCACAGGGATCGCACCAACCCAAGAGCAACGCTGTACCTGTGGGAGCGGGCAAGCCCGCGAAGCAGCCAACACCCCACTCACGGCTTAGCGCAGCTCAAGCACATCCTGCATGTCGTACAGCCCAGGCTCGCGCCCATCCAGCCACAGTGCCGCACGCACGGCACCCTTGGCGAAGGTCATGCGGCTGGAGGCCTTGTGGGTGATTTCCAGGCGCTCGCCTTCAGCAGCGAACAACACGGTGTGATCGCCCACCACATCGCCGGCACGCACGGTAGCGAAACCGATGGTTTTGCGATCGCGCGCACCGGTCTGCCCTTCACGGCCATACACGGCCACTTCCTGCAGATCACGGCCCAGCGCATTGGCAACCACTTCACCCATGCGCAGTGCAGTACCCGACGGCGCATCGACCTTGTGCCGGTGGTGCGCCTCGATGATTTCGATATCGACATCATCGCCCAGCACCCGCGCAGCCATATCCAGCAGCTTGAGGCTAAGGTTGACCCCCACGCTGAAGTTGGCGGCGAACACGATTGGAATGTCCTTGCCAGCCTCAGCCAACAACTGCTTCTCTTCGACTGTAAAACCGGTCGTGCCGATGATCATCGCCTTGCCGTGCTTGCGGCAGAACGCCAGGTTTTTCAGGGTCACCGAGGGGTGAGTGAAATCGATCAGCACATCGAACTCGTCGGCAACCTTGGCCAGGTCGTCGGACAACAGCACGCCAATTCGGCCAAGTGCCGCCAGCTCTCCGGCATCAGCCCCGACCAACGAGCTGTCTGGGCGATCGATCGCCGCAGTCAGCCCCGCGCCCGGGGTTTGTTGCACGGCTTCGATGAGGGTTTTGCCCATCCGCCCCGCCGCGCCCATCACTGCAATACGTCGCATAACCTGTTCCTTGTCAGAGATCGCCGAAGAAGCGCTTCACACCATCGAACCAGCCGCTGGCCTTGGGCGAGTGGGAACTGTCGCCTTCCAGCGAATCACGCAGCTCTTCGAGCAGCTCACGCTGACGGCGACTGAGATTGACCGGGGTTTCTACGGCCACACGGCACAGCAGGTCACCCGCACCACCACCACGCACCGGGGCAACACCCTTGCCACGCAGACGGAACTGCTTACCGGTCTGGGTGCCTTCCGGAATCTTCAGCTTCACGCGACCATCCAGGGTCGGCACTTCCAGCTCGCCGCCCAGGGCAGCATCGGTGTAGCTGATCGGCACTTCACAGTACAAATGCTTGCCATCACGCTGGAAAATCTCGTGCTCACGCACGCTGATCACCACGTACAGGTCGCCAGTCGGGCCACCATGAGTACCGGCCTCGCCCTCACCCGACAGACGGATGCGGTCGCCGGTATCGACACCTGCCGGCACCTTGACCGACAGCGTCTTGTATTCCTCGACACGCCCTTCACCATGGCACGAAGTGCACGGGTCGGTAATGATCTTGCCTTGGCCATGGCAGCGCGGGCAGGTTTGCTGCACCGAGAAGAAGCCTTGCTGCATGCGCACCTGGCCGATACCACCACAGGTCGGGCAGGTCGACGGGGTCGAGCCCTTCTTGGCACCGGAACCGTCGCAAGGCTGGCAGTTGACCAGGGTAGGCACGCGGATGCTGACCGTGGTGCCACGCACCGCTTCTTCCAGGTTCAGCTCCAGGGTGTAGCGCAGGTCGCTGCCGCGCTGGGCACCGCCTCGACCACCACCGCGGCCGCCGCCGAAGAAGTCGCTGAACACATCGCCGAAGATGTCGGAGAAATTGGCACCACCAAAGCCGGCACCACCGCCACCCATGCTTGGGTCGACACCCGCATGGCCATACTGGTCGAAGGCCGCACGCTTGCTCGCGTCTGACAGCACTTCGTAGGCCTCGTTGGCCTCCTTGAACTTGTCTTCCGATTCTTTATCACCCGGGTTGCGGTCCGGGTGGTACTTCATCGCCAAACGGCGGTAAGCCTTCTTGAGGTCCGCTTCAGTGGCGCCGCGCTCGACACCCAGGACCTCATAATAATCACGCTTGGACATAGGTCATTTGCACCTTGTTGGGCGTGTGGCATCTGCGCCACGCCATCAGCACCCGCGTGCGACCCTCAAGAGCCGCTGACAGATGCTGTAAAAATTCTCGAATTCCAGATACGCCAACGCGGGAGCAAGCCCCCGCGCGGCGACATCCTACCAGCTCACCGGCAAACGACGGTGAACCGGCCGACAACATGCAGGGATTACTGCTTGTTGTTGTCTTTCACTTCTTCGAACTCGGCGTCAACCACGTCATCGTGCTTGGCTTCCGGCTCGGCCTGCTGCGCGCCACCCTGAGGCTGTTCAGCCGACTGCTCGGCGTACATCTTCTGGGCAACCGGGGCAGAGACCTTGGACAGCTCTTCAACCTTGGCGTCGATGGCAGCCTTGTCGTCGCCTTTGACAGCGGCTTCCAGGGCAACAACGGCGGCCTCGATGGCGGTTTTCTCTTCAGCGGTAACCTTGTCACCTGCGTCAGCGACCATCTTGCGGGTCGAGTGCACCAGCGCGTCACCCTGGTTACGGGCAGCCGCCAGCTCTTCGAACTTGCGGTCTTCCTCGGCGTTGGCCTCGGCGTCACGCACCATGCGCTCGATCTCTTCGTCCGACAGGCCGGAGTTGGCCTTGATCACGATCGACTGAGTCTTGCCGGTGGCCTTGTCTTTCGCACCTACGTGCAGGATGCCGTTGGCGTCGATGTCGAAGGTCACTTCGATTTGCGGCACGCCACGCGGTGCTGGCGGAATGTCAGCCAGGTCGAACTTGCCCAGCGACTTGTTCTGCGCAGCCTGCTTACGCTCACCTTGCAGCACGTGAATGGTCACGGCGCCCTGGTTGTCGTCGGCAGTCGAGAACACCTGCGACTTCTTGGTCGGGATGGTGGTGTTCTTCTCGATCAGCGCGGTCATCACGCCGCCCATGGTTTCGATACCCAGGGTCAGCGGGCTGACGTCCAGCAGCAGTACGTCTTTCACGTCACCGGCCAGTACCGCACCCTGGATGGCAGCACCCATGGCGACGGCTTCGTCCGGGTTCACGTCCTTGCGCGCTTCTTTACCGAAGAAGTCGGCCACTTCTTTCTGCACCAGCGGCATGCGGGTCTGACCGCCGACCAGGATCACGTCGTCGATCTTGCTGGCGTCGATGCCGGCGTCTTTCAGGGCGATGCGGCAAGGCTCGATGGTACGCTTGACCAGGTCTTCGACCAGCGACTCCAGCTTGGCGCGGGAGATCTTCACGTTCAGGTGCTTAGGACCGGTGGCATCTGCAGTGATGTACGGCAGGTTGACGTCGGTCGACTGAGCGGACGACAGCTCGATCTTGGCTTTTTCTGCGGCTTCTTTCAGACGCTGCAGGGCCAGAGGATCGTTCTTCAGGTCCATGCCCGACTCTTTCTTGAACTCGTCGACAAGGTAGTCGATCAGGCGCATGTCGAAGTCTTCGCCACCCAGGAAGGTGTCGCCGTTGGTAGCCAGTACTTCGAACTGGTGCTCACCGTCGACTTCGGCGATTTCGATGACCGAAACGTCGAAGGTACCACCACCCAGGTCATAAACGATGACAGTGTGGTCGCCCTTGGCCTTGTCCATGCCATACGCCAGTGCAGCGGCAGTCGGCTCGTTGATGATGCGTTTTACGTCCAGGCCAGCGATGCGGCCGGCGTCTTTGGTCGCCTGACGCTGGCTGTCGTTGAAGTAGGCCGGAACGGTGATGACCGCTTCGGTGACTGGCTCGCCGAGGTAGTCTTCGGCGGTCTTCTTCATTTTCTTCAGGACTTCGGCGCTGATCTGCGGCGGAGCCATTTCCTTGCCAGCAGCCTCGACCCAGGCGTCACCGTTGTTCGCCTTGACGATCTTGTATGGCACCAGCTTGATGTCTTTCTGCACGACATCTTCTTCGAAGCGGCGGCCAATCAGGCGCTTCACTGCGAACAGGGTGTTGTGCGGGTTGGTGACAGCCTGGCGCTTGGCCGACTGGCCAACCAGGATTTCGCCATCGTTGGCGTAGGCCACGATCGAAGGGGTAGTACGCGCACCTTCGGCGTTTTCGATGACTTTGACGTTACCGTTTTCCAGAATGGAGACGCACGAGTTGGTGGTCCCCAGGTCGATACCGATGATTTTGCCCATGTTAACTCTCCCGAAACTTGAATTTGGTAGCAGCGACTACTTTGGCCAACTGCGGTAATACTTGAAGGCTTGACACCTAGATGGGGATGCCCCGGAGGATTTCAAGCCTTTTCATTGATCGAGGGTTGCGCCGCGCTCGGCGCCTTGCTGACCACCACCATGGCGGGGCGCAGCAGGCGGCCGTTCAGCAGGTAACCCTTCTGGAACACGTTCAGCACGCTGTTTGGCTCGACCTCGGCGTTTTCCTGCATGGCCATGGCCTGGTGATGCTCAGGGTTGAACGGCTGGCCGTGCGGGTCGACAGCTTCAAGGTTGTAGCGCTTGAGGGTGTCCTGGAACATCTTCAGGGTCAGTTCGACACCTTCGCGGATCTGCTTGACGTGCTCATCGTCGGCACTGGAGTGAGCCAGGGCCAGTTCCAGGCTGTCGATCACCGGCAGCAAGTCGCCGGAGAACTTCTCCAGGGCGAACTTGTGGGCTTTCTCCACATCCTGCTCGGCACGACGGCGTACGTTCTGCAGGTCGGCAACGGCGCGCAGCGCCTGGTCCTTGGCTGCGGCCAGCTGTTCCTCGAGCTCCAGAACACGGGTATCAGCTGCATTGCCTGCACCGGTTTCTTCCACGTTAAGGTCTTTCTCGTTCAGCTGTTCATCAGCCATGGGGTCTCTCCTGCGCAATTTTGTGGACTGCGAGCCAGGCTCGCCTTGGATGTCGGCTATATGGGGCCGGAAAAACCAGGTTCAAGGGGCAAGGTGGTTTTCGAGGCTGCAACAGAATCTGCGAAGGGGCATTGGCAGGCCTGAAAAAAGTACTGTATAAATAACCAGACCTGATTTCCGGGAGCCGCCCCCATGCTGGTGCACCTGTCCATTCACAACTACGCCATCGTCGAGCACCTCGACCTCGAAATCGCCCGTGGCATGTCCGTCATCACCGGCGAGACCGGTGCCGGCAAATCGATCATGCTCGACGCCCTCGGCCTTGCCCTGGGCGACCGTGCCGACAGCGGGGTGGTGCGCCCCGGCACCGACAAGGCGGACATCCTGGCCACCTTCGACCTGGTGGACATTCCCGAAGCGCACACCTGGCTGGCCGAGCGCGACCTGGACAACGAAGGCCTGTGCATCTTGCGCCGGGTGATCACCGCCGAAGGCCGCAGCCGCGGCTACATCAACGGCACGCCCTGCCCGCTCGGCGACCTCAAGGCGCTGGGCGAACTGCTGATCGATATCCACAGCCAGCACGAGCACCAGTCCCTGCTCAAGACCGACACCCACCGCCGCCTGCTTGACGAGTATGCCGGCGCCGTCGACCTGGCCCGCCAGGTACAGCTTGCAGCCAAGCGCTGGAACCAGACCCGCCTGGAGCTGGAGCGCCTGTCCAACTCGGGCGACGAGCAGCGGGCCCGCCACCAGCTGCTCAGCTACCAGCTGGAAGAACTGGACAACCTCGGCCTGGGCGAGCACGAACTGGAGCAGCTGGAGCAGGAACACAAGAACCTGACCAGCGCCGAAGCCCTGTTCGGCATCTGCCGCCAGGTCATCGACCAGTGCAGCGAGAGCGATTCGGGCAATGTGCTGAGCGCCCTCACCTCCAGCCTCAACCGCCTGGGTGCCGCCACCAACTCGCCCAAGGCACTGAACGAAGCAGCCAACCTGATCGCCAGCGCGCAGATTCAGGTCGAGGAAGCCGTGGGCGAACTCAACCGCTTCCTCGACAACTTCGACGCCGACCCGATGCGCCTGCAAGCCCTGGAAGAGCGCCTGGACACCATCTACACCCTGGCGCGCAAACACCGGGTGCACCCCACCGAGCTGCCCCACCTGCAACAGCAACTGATGGAGGAGCTGGAAGGCCTTAACGCCAGTGACGAGTCGATCGAGCGGCTGGGCGAAGAGCTTGCCGCCTACGCCCAGCACTATAAAGAGAAGGCGCGTGAACTCAGCGGCCTGCGCCAGCAAGCAGCGCAGCAGCTGGCAGGCGCGGTGGAGCAGGAAATCCAGCGCCTGGGCATGCCTGGCGGGCGCTTCTGCATCGAACTGACAGCGAACGAAGGCGCCGAACTGTCACCCCATGGCCTGGAGCAGATCGAACTGCTGGTCAGTGCCAACCCTGGCCAGCCGCTCAAGGGCCTGGCGAAGGTGGCGTCGGGCGGTGAACTGTCACGTATCAGCCTGGCGATCCAGGTCATTACCGCGCAGACCTCGCGCATTCCTACCCTGGTGTTCGACGAAGTCGACGTGGGTATTGGCGGGCCAACGGCAGAAATCGTCGGCCAACTGCTGCGGCGCCTGGGCGAGCGCGGCCAGGTACTGACCGTGACCCACCTGCCGCAGGTGGCGGCGCAGGGGCATCACCATTTGTTCGTGCACAAGGTGCGCAACAGCGACACCACCCACACCGCCGTGGCTAGCCTGGGCAAGCGTGAGCGCGTGGAAGAAGTGGCGCGGATGCTCGGCGGGATCGACCTGACCAAGGAGTCCCTGGCCCATGCACGCAAGATGGTGGTGAGCGGCAAGGCCTGAGGCCCTACCCGGCAGACGCGATCAATGTGGGAGCAACTGTCTTGCTCAATTTTCTAAAAGCTGGCGCGACCCCTGTGGGAGCGGCCTTGCGTCGCGAAAGGGTCGCAAAGCGGCCCCAGGATTTCAGCTTCAACCCACCTATCGCTGGGGCTGCCCGGCAGCCCTTTCGCGACGCAAGGCCGCTCCCACAGGAATCTCACACTCTTTCTAGCCCGGCTATAAAGCACAAAGGCGACCCGAAGGTCGCCTTTGCTATCCATAACGAAAAATCGTTACTTCTTCTTACGCACGTACAGGACCAGATTGTGGTCCACCAGCTCGAAGCCATGCTCGGCCACGATTTCGCGCTGGCGCTTCTCGATTTCGGCGTCCATGAATTCGATGACTTCACTGGTATCCACGTTCACCATGTGGTCGTGGTGACCGCCATCAGCCAGCTCGAACACTGCATGACCGCCGTCGAAGTTGTGGCGAACCACCAGACCCGCCGCCTCGAACTGGGTCAGCACGCGATAGACGGTGGCCAGGCCTACATCCTCGCCAGCCTCCATCAGCGCCTTGTAGACATCCTCTGCACTCATGTGACGCTGCTCGGTAGAGTCGAGCATCTGAAGGATCTTGACTCGAGGCAGGGTCACCTTGAGGCCGGCTTTGCGCAATTCGCTATTTTCAACCATGGTCAGCTTTCTCGCCGATGCTGCTTCGCAGCTTCTCTTAATACGGGTATGATCGGGGTTTACGTTGTCCAGCCAAGATAGTGGAAGTCGCCCACCGATGCAAAACACCAAGCTCTTGCTAACCAGCCTCACCCTAGTGGGACTGCTCGCACTCGCCGGTTGCTCGTTTCCCGGGGTTTACAAAATCGACATCCAGCAGGGCAATGTCGTCACGCAAGACATGATAGACCAATTACGCCCGGGAATGACCCGCCGGCAAGTAAGGTTTATCATGGGCAACCCGCTGATTCAGGACACTTTCAACACCAATCGTTGGGATTACCTGTACAGCCTGCAGCCTGGTGGCGGTAAGCGCCAGCAAGAACGCATGAGTGTATTTTTCAACGAAAGCGATCAACTGGTCAGCCTGTCTGGCGACTTCATGCCAGGCGTCAGCCGCGATCAGGAAATCCTCGGTGGCAGCAGCGACACCACCGTCAGCCCGGCCACCGAGCCAGGCCAGGCCGAACAGCCGGCAGCGCAACCTGTAGAAAAACCGGCCAAGCCTGGTTCGACCGAAGAGTCCATCCAGCGCGAGATCGACACCATCGAGACCACCCCGGTCCCGACCCCGGCACCGCTGGAAACCCGCTAAGCGGGAACAGCAGATGCAAAAAAGCCCGGACCTGGTCCGGGCTTTTTGTTTGCGCCTTATACGTCAGGCATTCAATTGCTTGGCACGCTGGCAGAACGCATCGACCAGCGTATTCGCCGCCTGATTGAATAGCGGGCCCAACGTGGCGCGCACAATCGGCCCGGCGTAATCGAAGGACAGGTCCAGGCTGATCTTGCAGGCTTTTTCACCCAGCGGCTTGAACACCCAAACACCATGCAGCTGGGTGAATGGCCCTTCTTCGAGGTTCATCTCGATGGACTGCCCCGGCACCAGCACGTTACGCGTCACGAAGTGCTGGCTCATGCCCCCCTTGGCCACTTCGAGCTTGGCACGCATGTGTGTATCGCTGGTTTCGATCACCGTCGAGGCCGAGCACCACGGCAAAAACTCAGGGTAGCTGGCCACATCGTTGACCAGATCGTAAAGCGCCTGGGCGGGGTATGGCAGCAGGGCGGAGCGTTGAATATGGGTAGTCATCCAGGCGTCACTTCCAAGGCTGGGTGGCGGCGCTTCGCAGCGTGCCGAAAACAGG
Organism: Pseudomonas sp. NBRC 111139; assembly: GCF_001753955.1. Classification (NCBI taxonomy): domain Bacteria; kingdom Pseudomonadati; phylum Pseudomonadota; class Gammaproteobacteria; order Pseudomonadales; family Pseudomonadaceae; genus Pseudomonas; species Pseudomonas sp. NBRC 111139. The sequence goes on along the minus strand of NZ_BCBP01000038.1, from coordinate 22,669 downwards.
TTCTGTGCGTATGACAGGGTTTGTATTGTCCGGTATTCATTCCAGTGGCTCAAGCACACCGAAATCCCATAGCGGACGACGCGCGGACTTGCCTATAATGCCGCCCCTATGGCTAAGCAAAAAAAACATCCGACCGGGACCATCGCGCAAAACAAGAAAGCGCGACACGATTACTTCATCGAACACAAGTTCGAGGCCGGGCTGGTCCTGTCCGGCTGGGAAGTAAAAAGCCTGCGAGCCGGCAAGGCGCACCTGACTGACAGCTACGTGCTGCTCAAGGACGGTGAGGCCTGGCTGTTCGGCAGCCACATCACCCCGCTGACCACGGCCAGCACCCACGTCATCGCCGACCCTACACGCACCCGCAAGCTGCTGCTGAACAAGCGCGAGCTCGAGCGCGTGGAAGCGGCTGTGGCGCAAAAAGGCTACACCTGTGTGGCTTTGGCGCTGTACTGGAGCAAGCACCTGATCAAGTGCGAAATCGCACTGGGCAAGGGCAAGAAGGAATTCGACAAGCGCGACACCATGCGCGAACGCGATTCCAACCGCGAGCTGCAGCGGGCTGTGCGGAACAAGGGCAAGGAAGAGTAACCAGCCTGCCCGGCCGCTGTGGGAGCGGCCTTGTGTCGCGAAAGGGCTGCAAAGCAGCCCCAGCAATCTGCGCATCGACGCCGATCCTGGGGCCGCTCTGCGACCCTTTCGCGACGCAAGGCCGCTTCCACAGGGCCCGCGTTACAGCTCAAAGAGCGTGCCCTCAGCGCCCGCTGCGCCGCTCCGCCCGTGCCACACGCTGCGCTTCTTCGTGCGCCTCATGCAGCACCTCCTGCACATACAAAATGTGCCGGCTGGACACCTCTCGCGCATCTTCCGCCCTGCCCTCGACAATCGCCAGGTACAGTTCCCGGTGCTGGCTGATCAGCATGTCCCGGGTTTCGGTGCGCTGCTGGTACATGCCCCCGATGTTGGTCACCACGTTGCGTTTGAGCAGGTCGAACAAACCCCGGATGGTGTGCAGCAACACCGCGTTATGGCTGGCCTCGGCGATCGCTAGGTGGAAGCGCGCATCAGCCGCGCCCTCCTCCGCACGGGTCACCTCATCGACCCTGGCATAGCAGTCCTGCAGCGTATCGAAGGCCGCCTTCAACCGTGCCCGGTCCGGCTCGGTGGCACGCTGGGCAGCGTAATAGGCGCAGGACGCCTCCAGGGTATGGCGGAACTCGAGCAGGTCACGCTGCGCTTCGGCACTGTGCTCGAGCAACTGCAGCAACGGGTCGCTGAAGGTGGACCCCAACGACTCCGCCACAAAATTGCCCCCGCCCTGACGGCTGACCAGCAGCCCCTTGGCCACCAGCTTCTGGATCGCCTCACGCAGTGACGGGCGGGACACACCAAACTGCTCGGCCAGGACGCGCTCGGCCGGCAGCCGCTGCCCCGAGGTCAGCGTGCCTTCCAGAATCATCCCTTCCAGCCGATCGACAATGTCGTCGGACAGGCGCCGTTGGCGTACCTGATCAAAAACCATCACATGCTCTCCACAAACCCCCGGCAAATTTCAGGGGGTGCCTATTCTCGCCGATCCAGGCCACGCAAACACCCATCAAGCCGCGATTTTCCGAGCACATCAGACGCCCGCTCATCGGCACGCGACCAAAGTTTTGCACGGGACAAATTGACACACCCACGGCAGCGCTTTTAACCTAGCGTCCAGCCATTGTAAATTGGTCTTACCAATTATCCAATGCCAGTGCCTGACCAACAACAATTAGGGGCCACCCCATATGCAAACCTGGCAACAACTCTATAGCCCGCTTGGTAGTCTTGGCCTGTCCGCAATGGCGGCGGTCATCCCTATCGTGTTCTTCTTCCTGGCCCTCGCCGTGTTCCGCCTCAAGGGCCACGTAGCGGGCAGCATCACCCTCGCGCTGTCGATCCTGGTGGCGATCTTCGCCTTCCAGATGCCTGTCGACATGGCCCTCGCCGCCGCAGGTTACGGCTTCCTCTATGGCCTCTGGCCAATTGCCTGGATCATCGTTGCCGCGGTGTTCCTGTACAAACTCACGGTCAAGAGCGGCCAGTTCGAAGTGATCCGCAGCTCGGTGCTGTCGATTACCGACGACCAGCGCCTGCAAGTGCTGTTGATCGGCTTCTGCTTCGGCGCCTTCCTCGAAGGTGCGGCAGGCTTTGGCGCACCGGTGGCCATCACGGCCGCACTGCTGGTGGGCCTGGGCTTCAACCCGCTGTACGCTGCCGGCCTGTGCCTGATCGCCAACACCGCGCCAGTGGCCTTCGGCGCCCTGGGCATCCCGATCATCGTGGCCGGCCAGGTCACCGGTATCGACGCCTTCCACATCGGCGCCATGACCGGCCGCCAGCTGCCGCTGCTGTCGCTGTTCGTGCCGTTCTGGCTGGTGTTCATGATGGACGGCCTGCGTGGCGTGAAGGAAACCTGGCCTGCCGCCCTGGTCGCCGGCCTGAGCTTTGCCGTCACCCAGTACTTCACCTCGAACTTCATCGGCCCGGAACTGCCAGACATCACCTCGGCACTGGCCAGCCTGATCTGCCTCACCCTGTTCCTGAAAGTCTGGCAGCCCAAGCGTGCGTTCAGCGAGGCCAAAGGCAGTGTCGGCGCAGCCGTTGTGCAGCCAAGCGGCAGCCAGCCTAGCCCGTACAGCTTTGGCGAGATCTTCAAGGCCTGGTCGCCGTTCCTGATCCTCACCGTGCTGGTCACCATCTGGACCCTGAAGCCGTTCAAGGCGGCTTTCGCTCCGGGCGGCGCGATGTACAACTTCGTGTTCAACTTCGCCATCCCGCACCTCGACCAGCTGGTGATCAAGACCGCACCGATCGTTGCCGCGCCGACCGCCATGCCGGCGGTGTTCAAGCTCGACCCGATCTCCGCCACCGGCACCGCGATCTTCCTCTCGGCGCTGATCTCGATGGCGGTGCTGAAGATCAACTTCAAAACTGGTCTTACCACTTTCAAAGAAACCTTCTGGGAACTGCGCTGGCCGATTCTGTCGATCGGCATGGTGTTGGCTTTTGCCTTCGTCACCAACTACTCGGGCATGTCCTCGACCATGGCCCTGGTGCTGGCCGGTACCGGCGCCGCGTTCCCGTTCTTCTCGCCGTTCCTCGGCTGGCTGGGCGTGTTCCTGACCGGCTCGGACACCTCGTCCAACGCCCTGTTCAGCTCGCTGCAGGCCACCACCGCGCACCAGATTGGGGTCAACGACACCCTGCTGGTGGCAGCCAACACCAGCGGCGGCGTAACCGGCAAGATGATCTCGCCGCAATCGATCGCCGTGGCCTGCGCCGCTACCGGCCTGGTCGGCAAGGAATCCGACCTGTTCCGCTTCACCGTCAAGCACAGCCTGTTCTTCGCCACCATCGTCGGCCTGATCACCCTGATCCAGGCTTACTGGCTGACCGGCATGCTGGTTCATCACTAAAGTGAAAGGGGCCGGGCGCCGTCGCGCGCCCGGCACTCCCACAAGCAACGCTGCGAGAATCCATGATCATTTCTGCCTCTACCGACTATCGCGCCGCGGCCCAACGCAAGCTGCCCCCCTTCCTGTTCCACTACGCTGACGGCGGCGCCTACGCCGAGCACACCCTGCGCCACAACGTCTCGGACCTGGCCGGCATCGCCCTGCGCCAGCGCGTGCTGAACAACATGTCCGAGCTCAGCCTGGAAACCAAGCTGTTCGACGAAACCCTGAGCATGCCGGTGGCCCTGGCCCCGGTCGGCCTCACCGGCATGTACGCCCGCCGTGGCGAAGTGCAGGCCGCACGCGCGGCCGCCGCCCATGGCATCCCGTTCACCATGTCGACTGTGTCGGTGTGCCCGATCGAAGAAGTGGCGCCCGCCATCAACCGGCCAATGTGGTTCCAGCTGTATGTGCTCAAGGACCGCGGCTTCATGCGTAATGCCCTGGAGCGGGCCAAGGCTGCCGGCGTCAAGACCCTGGTGTTCACCGTGGACATGCCCGTACCCGGTGCCCGCTACCGCGACGCCCACTCTGGCATGAGCGGCAAGAACGGCCCGCTGCGCCGCGTGCTGCAAGCCATGACCCACCCCGAGTGGGCATGGGACGTGGGCGTGATGGGCCGCCCGCATGACCTGGGCAACATCTCCAAATACCGTGGCAACCCCACCGGCCTTGCCGACTACATCGGCTGGCTGGGCAACAACTTCGACCCGTCCATTTCCTGGAAGGACCTGGAGTGGATCCGCGAGTTCTGGGACGGCCCGATGATCATCAAGGGCATTCTCGATGCCGATGACGCCCGCGATGCGGTCAAGTTCGGTGCCGACGGTATCGTGGTGTCCAACCACGGCGGCCGCCAGCTCGACGGCGTGCTGTCCAGCGCCCGTGCCCTGCCGGCCATTGCCGACGCGGTCAAAGGCGACCTGAAAATTCTGGCCGACTCGGGCATTCGCAGTGGCCTGGACGTGGTGCGCATGATCGCCCTGGGTGCCGACACCGTACTGATCGGCCGCGCCTTCCTCTATGCCCTTGCCGTGCATGGCCAGGGCGGCGTGAAAAACCTGCTTGAGCTGTTCGAAAAGGAAATGCGCGTGGCCATGGTGCTGACCGGTGCCAAGTCGATCAGCGAGATCACCCGCGACTCGCTGGTACGCGAACTGGGCGCCTGAACGCCTGCAAGAACCACAGCCTGAATGACCCGGGGCATGTAGCGCACAGACGCCACAGCCCCGCGAGGAGACTGCATGAGCCTGCCCGCCGCGTTCCTGCGTGATGCCGAGCGCCTGATCCCCGCCGAACGCCGCTTCGACGACCCCACCTCCACCCTGGCCTTCGGCACCGACGCCAGCTTCTACCGCTTGATCCCCAAGCTGGTGGTGCGCGTCGAGTCCGAGGACGAAGTGGTCGGCCTGATCAAACTGGCCCAGCGCGAGCGGGTGCCGGTCACCTTCCGCGCTGCCGGCACCAGCCTGTCTGGCCAGGCCATCAGCGACTCGGTGCTGATCGTGCTCGGCGATAACTGGAACGGCCGCGAAATCCGTCGCCAGGGCGAGCAAATCCGCCTGCAACCCGGCGTGATCGGCGCCCAGGCCAACGCCTGGCTGGCCCCCTTCGGGCGCAAGATCGGCCCCGACCCGGCCTCGATCAACGCCTGCAAGATCGGCGGCATCGTCGCCAACAACGCCAGTGGCATGTGCTGTGGCACCGCGCAGAACACCTACCACACCCTGGCGGGCCTGCGCCTGGTGCTGGCCGACGGCACCCGCCTGGACAGCGAAGACCCGGCCAGCGTCGCCGCCTTCGAAAGCAGCCACGCCGAACTGCTGGAAGCACTGGCCCGCCTGGGCCGCGAAACCCGCGCCAACACCGCGCTGGCTGAACGCATCCGGCACAAATACCGGCTGAAGAACACCACCGGCCTGTCACTGAACGCACTGGTGGACTACGACCAGCCGCTGGACATCCTGCAGCACCTGCTGGTCGGCTCGGAAGGCACGCTGGGCTTCATCAGCGCCGTCACGTACGACACCGTGCCCGACCACCCGCACAAGGCCAGCGCCCTGCTGGTGTTCCCCAGCGTTGAAAGCTGCTGCCGCGCGGTACCCGTGCTCAAGCAGCAGCCGGTTTCTGCCGTGGAACTGCTCGACCGCCGCAGCCTGCGCTCGGTGCAGAACATGCCCGGCATGCCGCTGTGGGTAAAAGGCCTGTCGGACAATGCCTGCGCCCTGCTGATCGAATCCCGCGCCGCCAGCCAGAGCCTGCTGCACGAGCAACTGCAGCAGATCATGGCCTCGATCGCCGACTTCCCGCTGGAACAGCAAGTGGACTTCAGCGAAGACCCGGCCGTGTACAACCAGCTGTGGAAAATCCGCAAGGACACCTTCCCCGCCGTCGGTGCCGTGCGCCAGACCGGCACCACGGTCATCATCGAAGACGTGACCTTCCCCGTCGAGCAACTGGCCGAAGGCGTCAACCGCCTGATCCAGCTGTTCGACAAGCATCACTATGACGAAGCGATCATTTTCGGCCACGCGCTGGAAGGCAACCTGCACTTCGTCTTTACCCAGGGGTTCAACAGCGCCGAAGAAGTCGCCCGTTACCAGGCGTTCATGGACGACGTGGCGCAGCTGGTGGCGGTGGAGTTTGGCGGCTCGCTCAAGGCCGAGCACGGCACCGGGCGCAACATGGCGCCCTTCGTGGAGCTGGAGTGGGGGCACGACGCCTACCAGCTGATGTGGAAGCTCAAGCGCCTGCTCGACCCCAACGGCATCCTCAACCCCGACGTGGTGTTGAGCGACGACCCGGATATCCACCTGAAAAACCTCAAGCCGCTGCCTGCCGCCGACGAAATTGTCGACAAGTGCATCGAGTGCGGCTTCTGCGAACCGGTGTGCCCGTCCAAGGGCCTGACCCTCAGCCCGCGCCAGCGCATCGTCATGTGGCGTGACATCCAGGCCAAGCAACGCGCCGGCATCGATACCCGCGCACTGATGCAAAGCTACCAGTACCAGGGCATCGACACCTGCGCCGCTACCGGCCTGTGCGCCCAGCGCTGCCCGGTCGGCATCAACACCGGCGAGCTGGTGAAGAAACTGCGCAGCCAGGCCGCCGACCACGCTAAAACCGCCGACTGGCTGGCCGAGCATTTCCACACTGCCCTAAGCGGTGCGCGCCTGACCCTGACCGCCGCCAACACCGCACGCAAGCTGCTAGGCGCCCCGCGCCTGGGCCGCCTGAGCGGCTCGCTGAGCAAAGCCAGCAAAGGCCGCCTGCCCCAATGGACCCCGGCCATGCCGCAACCGCTGCGCCCGCTGGCCTTCGGCGCGCCCAGCAACGACGCCCGCCCCCGCGTGGTGTACCTGGCCGCCTGCGTCTCCCGGGTAATGGGCCCGGCCTATGCCGACCGCGAGCAAAGCTCGCTGCTGGACAAAACCCGCGCCCTGCTGGAAAAGGCCGGTTATCAGGTGGTGTTCCCCGACAACGCCGACAGCCTGTGCTGCGGCCAACCGTTCGCCTCCAAGGGCTACCCCGAGCAGGCCGAACACAAACGCCAGGAGCTGATCACCGCCCTGCTGCACGCCAGCCGCGGCGGCCTCGACCCCATCTACTGCGACACCAGCCCCTGCACCCTGCGCCTGGTGCAGGACCTGAGCGACACCCGGCTGGACCTTTACGACCCGGTGCGCTTCATCCGCACCCACCTGCTCGACCGACTGGAGTTCACCCCCCAGGACGAACCAGTAGCTGTGCATGTGACCTGCAGCACCCAGCACCTGGGCGAAAGCCAGGCCTTGATCGACCTGGCGCGGCGCTGCAGCAAACAGGTGGTGATCCCGGAAGGCATTCATTGCTGCGGGTTTGCCGGTGACAAAGGCTTTACCACCCCCGAGTTGAACGCCCACTCGCTGCGCAGCCTGAAGGACGCCGTGCAGTATTGCAGCGAAGGCATTTCCACCAGCCGCACCTGCGAGATAGGCCTGTCGAGCCACAGCGGCATCGACTACCACGGCCTGGTGTACCTGGTAGACCGCGTCACCCGGCCACGCAGCCTCTAACGCGTTGATATAGGTGGGGAGCGCTGTGTAGGAGCGGGTTTACCCGCGAAAGGGCCGGCCCTGCTGGCCAATCTCCACCCGCTGTCCACCGTCGCAGCCACCACCGCATTCGCAGGTAAACCCGCCCCTACACCGATTGGTGGTGCCCACACATCGGTGGTTGTACACAGCCCCCCCCGTAGGAGCGGGTTTACCCGCGAAGAGGCCGGCCCTGCTGTCCAACTTCTACCCGTCGTTCACCATTGCCGCCGCCACCGTATTCGCGGGTAAACCCGCTCCTACACACAGATTGATGGTGGACACACATCGGTGGTTGTACGAAGCTCGCCGTATCCGCGGTAAACCCGCGAACACCGGCACCGCCGGTGCCATCCCCACCTCAATATCGCCCCGCCACCATCCCGATTGAACCCCCGCCAATCCCCCGCAGTCCACCTTACAGGCCCACCTTCCAGAGGCCCCAGAGGAGACACCCATGAAAGGTACCGCACTTTCGGCCCTGTTCGCGGCCGCCACCCTGCTGGCTTCGCCGGTGTTCGCCGCCGATGACCTCTGCGCCGCCAACCTGCAAAAGATCGACGACAGCATGGCCACCGCCGGCGCCACTTCCGAAGGCCTGGACAAAGCCATCACCGAGCACGTCGACAAAGCCAAGGCCGCCCAGGCCTCGGGCGACACCAAGGAATGCATCGCCATTACCAGCAAAGTGCTGGAGCGCCTGGAAAAAACCGAGAAAGGCAGTAGTGGCAACGGCGGCGCGTGAGCCCAAAAGCGGGCGACTGGACCGGCTGTCGACGTCGCCCGCGCAATGGCGTATACTCCGTCCTACGCGCCGTAAGGTGCGTTAGCCAAGAGCTAGTGCGGGGCCGATTAGGATTCGACGCCGGTAGCGAAACTCTAGGTGCATGCCGAGTTGGTAACAGAACTCGTAAATCCACTGTTGCAACTTCTATAGTTGCCAATGACGAAACCTACGGCGAGGAATCCTACGCTCTCGCAGCGTAAGTGACCTTTGCTTCTGGTAGCTTCGGCTCCAGCAATCACTAGGGGATGCCTGTAAACCCGAAATGATTGTCATACAGAACAGGATCGTCGCGTAGCACGTTGTGGGCGAAGTGACTAAAACTTACACAACTCATCCAAAGCACCCTGCCCGTCGGGCGGCTGCGGATTAAATCAGTAGACACGGCTAAGCATGTAGTACCGACAGCGGAGTACTGGCGGACGGGGGTTCAAATCCCCCCGGCTCCACCACATTTACATCTAAAGACGTCCACGGACGTCTTTTTTTGTGCCTGAAAGCCAATGAATACGAGGCTTTCAAGGCCATCGGCGTCCACAGACGTCCATGAGCAGCTATACCTTTTGGCATTCCAAATGGCATTCCAAGCCCGTAGGTGCTAATTTTTGGAATGCCAAAATCAAGTCTGGAATGCCAATGTGCGCACAAGCTACCCGCCTCTCTGAACTCAAAGTCAAATCTGCCAAGCCTGCTGAAAAGGACTACGTCCTATTTGATGGAGGCGGACTCCAAATGCGAGTGAGAAGCAATGGCTCGAAGCTATGGAACTTCAACTACCGACACCCTGTGACAAAGAAACGGATCAACATGGGACTGGGTACCTTCCCCGAAGTCTCGTTGGCGCAAGCACGCAAGCGTTCCGTTGAAGCGAGGGAAGCACTTGCCCACGGCATCGACCCTAAAGAGAAACGGGATGCTGTGCTGCAAGCTAAACAAGCTGCGACTGAGCATACCCTCCAGAATGTGGCGACGTCCTGGTATGAACTGAAGAAGGATGCTGTTACGCCAGCCTACGCTGAGGACATCTGGCGCTCGCTAACATTGCACATACTCCCGGACTTGGGCTCCACACCGATCTCAGCCATCAGCGCACCGCAAGTCATCAATCTGCTCCGACCACTCGAAACCAAGGGCAGCCTTGAAACCGTGAAGCGGCTGACGCAGCGGCTCAACGAGATCATGACCTACGGGGTCAACTCGGGACTGATTCACGCGAACCCACTCAGCGGTATCCGCTCTGTCTTCAAGAAACCGAAAAAGAAAAACATGGCGGCTCTACCCCCCGATGAGCTGAAAGAGCTCATGGTGGCAATCGCCAATGCCAGCATAAAAAGAACAACCCGCTGCCTGATCGAGTGGCAGCTCCACACCATGACCCGGCCAGTCGAGGCAGCAACCACCCGCTGGGCAGATATCGACATCGAGAAGAAGATCTGGACGATTCCTGCAGAGCGCATGAAGAAGCGCCGCGCGCACATTGTCCCGCTCACAGAGCAGGCTCTCGCGCTTCTGGAAGCGATCAAGCCCTGCAGTGGACATCGGGAATTTGTGTTCCCCGCAGACCGGAACCCCCGCACGCACTGCAACAGTCAGACCGCTAACATGGCGCTGAAACGAATGGGCTTTGAAGGCCGCCTGGTCAGCCATGGCATGCGCTCAATGGCGAGCACCATCCTCAACGAGCATGGCTGGGATCCCGAATTGATCGAGGTTGCGCTTGCCCACGTCGATAAAGACGAGGTACGTAGCGCGTACAACCGAGCAGATTACATAGAACGCAGACGCCCTCTGATGGCGTGGTGGAGCAACCATATTCAGGAAGCTGCTACAGGCAACCTGTCGGTATCAGCTATCAGAGAAAATCAAGATAAAAAAGTCGTCTCGATACGTTGACCCAACGTCAGTTCCTCGCCAAAGCGGGCTGCGGACATGACGCTACCTCACAGGGTTGCCGATGGTGACCCATTTGCTTTGGCTCACCTAGATCAGTTTTCGCTCAGTATCACAAGCGTCCCAGTTCTTCATAACTTCATTATTGACTTTACTCGCCCTTCTCAAAGCTTGAGGGACCAATATCCGGTTACGTCTACAGCGCTAGATTAATCGATATTGGATCCAAAATTATTTCAAACCTATATCACCTCAATGAACTCCCCGCAGTATCGACTGCTGCAGGGGGATTTGGCGCGCCAGCTTCTACCTCGGCACGCTCATCACTTGAGAGGATCTGCACATGTATACCCCTTGCCCAAGCTGTAACTCTGGACGCGTCATCACTAAAAATATCGGTAAACAAGCGGGCGGCTTGATTGGTGCCGCAGGCGGTGCGGCCAGTGGAGCCGCTGGCGCCCTATCGGGTGCTGAAGTCGGTGCGGTGCTTGGTGTAGTCGGCGGGCCGGTTGGGATCGCCATTGGCGGTATTGCTGGGGCTCTTCTCGGTGGGCTGTTTGGCGGAGTGGCAGGCGGGATAGCCGGTGCCACGCTGGGTGAGCAGATCGATGACAAGGTGCTTCACAACTACCAGTGCCTACAGTGCGGTTACAGCTTCAGCCTCAACCATTAAGCCGTCATGAACACGCGTCGGTGGTTGATGAAGCGACGCTCACTCCCATTCATTCGCAAGGAATCATTCCCATGGCTCATCTCATTGAAACCATGGCCTACGCCGGTGCCACCCCTTGGCATGGCCTGGGTAACAACCTGCCTCGCAAACAACCAATCGAGATATGGCAACGTGAAGCTGGCATGGACTGGCAGATCCAGGAAATGCGCGCCAGCGTGATCCGTGACGTGCTCAACAACCAACTGCCTGTTGCCATCGAGAACGATGAGAGGGTTGCACAGGAGGTTGGCCGGCTTGACGAGCTCAACACGCGTCTGGTCAAACAGCTGGCTGTGACCGGGCAGCAAATCGAAGATGCACGCATCAACCTACGCAACTTTGCCGCACGCTACTTCTCTGACCTGATCCTTCAAGCCAAGGGTTCCAGCCTGGAAACCTTCGGTGACTTTTTCGAGCGAGAAATTGGCGCAGAAGGCATTATCGTGTCCACTCGCCTGCAGAACGAGTTCAGCCGTCAGACCCAGTCGATCACGCTTGAGGTCGAGAAGATGCAGGTTGGCTTCGACAGTGAGGTCAACCACTTCAATACCACCGTCAAGGCACTGGGCAAGCAAGGCATCAACCATGTGCTCAAAGGCAACTTGATCAACAACACCACGGTACTGGCCGCGCGCGATGGCCTGACGACGATTGCCAAGACGGTGGGCATGGATATCGGTAAGTACCTGAAGTTCAAGCCATGGGGTGCCGTGAAGTTTGCCAAAGGAGCAAACGGAGCACTGGCCTTCATCGGGGTGGCGCTTGAGGCCTGGGATAGCTGGGAGCAATACAAACGCGAAGAAGCGTTCAAGAAGACTGTTGTTGAAATAGTCAGCAATTTCGAGAAGCAGCGCCAAGACTTCCTTGACTTGGTCAATTCCGAACGCTTCAAAGAACAGTTCTTCCCCGACTACCTGCTGCTCAACACACGTCGACAAGAATTGCAGGCCAATGTGGATGAAAGCCATTTACGTCAGCAGCGCTTCCAAGCCTGGCGCGTTGAGGCCGAAGCCATCGACGCAGAATTCAAAAGATTGAACTGACTGGCTTCAAGCGCCTGTTGCACAACGCAGCGGGCGCCTGACGACTGAGCTACCTTCTCGGAGACCAGTCGTAGCTGAACTGATCTCGATCAAACAGTCGCTCATGGCTGACAATCACACCATCATCGGCAATAACGACGATCCGCGGGGGGGATAGAGCCGACTGCTGACCCACTTTCCAGCACAATCGCAGGGTACTGAATAGCGATTGCGAGCCAAGTTGATCAGGGATGTGCTGGAAACACGAACCGTGCCCTCTACATAGCCGTCGAAAGGCGTTGGCATCGGCATCATTCCGACGCGCTCCAGTTCCAAGACTTCGACGACGGTAAGGCCGTTGTACTGCGGGTGGATCAGCTCGTACCACCTGGATCAGTTTTCGATCAGCGGCGACTAATAGCACCACATCAGGACGCCCAAGGCGCCAAGCAAATCCTATCGGCATTCCAAATGGCATTCCAGCTAAAAAAATCAACCGATATTATTTTTTAAAATCAATATCTTGCGCTTCCTGTTCAGATTACCCCGGCACTAAACACCAAAAAATACAGCACTAGCCGACACCCAGCCTCTAGCCAGCCCTCCCCCGAAAAGCCCGCTTTTAACCATTTGCCCAAACCCCAACCCTCAGTCCGCAACACCCTCTTCTTTAAGGCTCAGCCGAAACGTATCCCGAGCAGTCTTCCCCACATACTTCGTCAACGCATAATTCGCCGTGCCACCCACTACAACCCCAATCCCAAAAGGAATCACTTTAGCGGCAGCCTTCTGGGTGAACGTAATCCCGATCTTCTTGAACAAATCCTTGATCACTTGCAAAACCGGACCCGTGAGGTACTTCTTGACCATCCGCACCCCGGCTTTGCTGGCGATTCGGGTCGTTCCCGTAGTCCCCATCTGCTCCAGCGAACCATAGAGGGCGATGATGTACGACATGTGCTTGGCGTCCTCATTGGACATCTTCCCGTTGATCGCCACCGCCAGGCACATCGTCATATCAATCTGAAGCTTCATGCACACCGAAATGTCCGCCAGCCCGCCGCCCACAGCACTCACCGCGGTTCCGATACCCGGGATAACACCCGGCAGTGCAGTGGCAGCACCAGAGGTGGCGGCCAATTTTGAGTAGCGGCTGATAATCTTGTCGACCACCGTGTCCTCGATTTTCTGCTCCGAGGCAGACGGCGAGGCCTTGCGCGCCTGCGCCTGGTACTGGGCGACCAGCTCCCGCGCATCTTGGGGACTAATGGCAATGGCTTCCACCATCTTCATCAACGACGAGCTGCTTTCTACTACTTCAGTGGTCATGCCGGATTCCGTTCGTAAAATGGTTTGCCAACTGCCCGCAAAAGCGAAGCATGGGTATCAAGGCGGTCAACGTGGCGCCTGGCGCAGGGTCTCACACGACCCGATACTGGCTTCGCCTCTAAAGGTCCGTGCCCCGCGCAGGGCTGCAGCAGCCCTTAGCGCTCAAGAAGCCGCATGGCTGATGAGGCATAATGCCATCATTTGATCGTAAGTCTCCACCGGGCCAGGTGAAATCGGTTTTAAACCGTTCCGTAGGCATTCAGCACTGCACCTGCCCAAGCAGCGGCCTATTCAAAAGCTTCCCTTAACGGCCTTGTGTCACAGCCATGTCCTGCAAAATGACCACCTTGCGCTGCAACTGTGCAACATGCTCTCGCTCCGCCCGCAACGCTGACCGTAGCTCGCGGTTCTCCATCTCCCAAATTTGCAGCCAACGCAAATCCCGCTGGCAGTGCTCCACCTTCTTGCCAAGCTCCCCCAGCTTCAACCCTTGCTGGATCAGCACCAGCAGGATGATCCCCATTGCCACCAAGGCCCCCGTCGCAATCACTTCCGGCATCGTCATGTTCATGTCCTTTGATGCCTCCGATGCATTCCGAAGGCGAGCCAACGGTATGTAATGAAAAACTACACGTCTAGAATGTAGACTTATACAGGTAAAGTAATCGCGCACATGGAGAGGGTATGAAACGCAAGCAATCCATCGAGCAGGTACGCTGGGACCTGGCACTTCGCTATCGTTTGATCGAGACCGTTGCCTGGTGGGAAGGCCGGCTGACCACGGGGCACCTGATGCAGAGCTTTGGCATCAGCCGCCAGCAGGCGTCGAAGGACATCAATACCTACATCACCGAGCATGCGCCCGAAAACTTGACGTATGACAAGCAGATCAAGGGCTATGTACCGAGCGAGCAGTTCGAGCCACGGTTCATCGACAACAGCGCCAGCGCCTATCTGCACCTGCTGTACCAGAACAATGAGCGTGCCCCTCACATAGACGGGCTGGCACTGGCCTATGCACACACCCGGGTGCTGGAAGTACCCGATCGCCCTATTCGGCCAGAGGTGCTGCGCCCCTTGCTCAAGGCCTGCCGTGAAGGCCTGCGCCTGGAAACCGAATACGTGTCCTTCAACACCCCCAACGTCGAGGTACGCCTGATCGCCCCGCACACGCTGGTGTACACCGGCATGCGCTGGCACGTGCGGGCTTATTGCGAAAAGAACGGCCAGTACCGCGACTTCGTGCTGAGCCGCTTGCGCGGGCAGCCGGACTTGCTCGACGCATCGCCGAACACGCGTGAGCAGGATGAAGACTGGAATGTGGAAGTGCCCGTCATCTTCGAGCCTGATGGGCGGTTGAACGCGGCGCAGAAGGCAATTATCGAAACCGACTTCGGCATGACGGATGGGCAATTGGTGGTACCCAGCCGCAGGGCGTTGGTGAAGTATGTGTTGCAGCGGTATCAGATCGACCACCGCAACATGGCGATACTGCCCGAGGCCCAGCAACTGGTGGTGAGCAACCTCAAGGAATTGAAACAGTGGTTGATGAATGACTAATAGCTGAATGCCGGGGCCGAGAGTTGCTGCCGCAAGTCTCAGCCCGGCACACGCGCTCAGCTACGACCACCTGCTCCAGCGCTTGCTGGGGTTATCAGGGCTCATTTGCGCAGCAGTTCGTGCCTGAAACGTGCTTCCAGCGAGGGGATTTCAAGCAACACATCTTCGTCTTCCCACACATCGTAGGAGCGTTCCATCTCAATGTTTCCGGCCATGAAATCTTCATCGAATGGGGCATCATCATCGATTTCCTCGTAGAGCGACGAGGTGTACCCCTTGATCCAAAGCTTGCGCTTTTCTGCACTGACCACATAGCCGGAAGAGTACTCACTACCCAGCAGGCGCTGGGGCTCCGCAGAGCCTTTACGGCCAAGGGCGGTAATGGCAATGACCAGATGCGCCAGTTCATCCATGTCTGGGCAGACAAACTCATGAAACGCTGGCCAAAACTCCATATCGGCGTCAGAAGCGCGCCAACCTTTCGCATCGTTGACCTCGCTCAGGTCTTCGTAGGGGTGCGAATGGAACGTGCCGATGAGCTCCAACTGCGGCCAGTACTCTGCGAAGAAGTCGCGCTTCATCGCGATGGATTCGAAATCGGGCTTTACCCATTCCGAGTGCCTGAGTGCCGAGGTTTCGACCGTGGCGACCACCGCAACCAGGCGGGCAGGAAGGTTGTTGCGCACGGGTAAGGCATACCCCCACAGCAAGCCGAATGTTTCGAGCTTCTTGTTGCTTCGTCCCCGCGCGTGCGCCCTGTGCGACACCTCGTACGCTTCGATCGCCGAAGTAAGCAACTGCGGCAGGACATGATCCTCAATAATTACCTGTGTGCGCATTTATTCCTTCCTGGGAGTTGTTGATGGCTTGCGCCGCGTTATCAATGCCCAGGACACGCCAGGCAGATAATGGCAAATAGCCTTTATCCTACCTCATTTAGCTGATCAGAATACGGTGGAGGCTGGCCGAATGCCCAGCGTCCACCCGGTACACATTTCCCCTACCAGCTATAACTCACCTTCGCCGTCACCTCCCGCCCCGGGTTGTAGTAATTCGCCGTCCCCGACCCCACCACATGCTGCTCGTCAAACAGGTTGCTCACATTCAGCGCCAGGTCGGTCCCTTTGGCGATCTTGTAGTTCAGCGCCGCATCAAACAACGTGGTCCCATCGCTCTTCTTGGTATTGGCAGCATCCATGTAGTACGCCCCCACATACCGCGCGCCCAGGCCGACGCTCACGTCAGTGCCAGGTATGTCGTAATAGCTCCACAGCGATGCGGTGTGTTTGGGCGCCGTGGTGAACTCATTGCCCTTCAAGGAAGAGCCGTCATACAGCGACCCGCGCAGCACCTCGGACTCCATGTAGGAGTAAGCACCAATCACGCTGATGTCTTGCGTGACTTGTGCCTTGGCTTCCAGGTCAAGGCCACGCACGCGTGACTCGCCCACCGTCTGCTGCTCGATGATGCCGCTTGGCAACACCACGGCAATGGTGACGTTCTCCTGGGTCAGGTCATAAACAGCGGCGGAGAAGAGTGCGTCCATGCCCATGGGCGAATACTTGATGCCCACTTCGTATTGCTTGCCGGTCTGCGGGGTAACGCCCACTTGCGGGGGCGAGACGGACTCCACCATGCTCACGTAGGTCGACACTTCATCGTTGACGATATAGGTCAGTGCCGCGCGGTAGGAGGTTTCGGAGAAGTTGTCCTTTTCCGTCTGCTCGCCACCGATGTATTCCTTGCTCGACAGGTCCATCGAGTCGTTACGCACGCCTGCGGTCGCGATGACGCGGTCAAAGAACGACAGGTTCTGCTGCAGGAAAACCGCCTTGGTGGTGGCGTCATTCTTTTTGCGGGTATAGGGCGTGATGCCGCCAGGCACGCCGGTGAATACCGGGTTGGCGATGTCGATGGAGGGCGCCAGGCCGTAGACCGAGCTCTGTTTGGTCGTCGAGTCGAGGTACTCGACGCCCACCAGCGTGCTGCTGTCGATGTGCTCGAACTGCGCATCGTACTGCAGCATCAAGTTGCCATTGAGCTGATCGGCATCGCTGTCGGTGCCGAAGACGTAGCGTGGAATGGTGGTACCAACACGCGAGGCGTTGTCGCTCAGGTAGACATAGCCGAAGTCATCGGTCAGCTCGCTGTAGCGCAGGTTGCTGCGCAGGGTGAAGCCGTTGTCGAAGTCGTGGGTAATGTTGCCGCTGAGGCTGGTGCGCTCGACATCGTGGAAGTTGTAGCCGGGCTCGCCGTAGAAGTCGCTGCGGTCGTACTCCTTGTCCAGCGGGTAGCCACCGCTGTTCGGCGAGCTGTTGGTCTTCAGGTAATCCAGCACCACCGTGGCCGAGGTGAAGTCGGTCGGAGCCCAGGTCAGGCCGCCCATCACGAAGCGGTTATCGTCCTGGGAGTGGTCGTACTCGCGGTCGCTGTTCTGCATCTTGGCCGTGAAGCGGCCGGCCAGGGTTTGTTCGTCGTTCAGCGCATCGCCTACATCGATCCCGGTTTCGGCATGGTCATAGGAGCCGTAGGTCACGTAGCCTTGGCCAAACTTCTCGAAGCGCGGTTGCTTGGTCACAAAGTTGACCGAGCCACCCGGGTCTGCCGGGCCGAACAGGGTGGAGTTGGCACCCCGCAGAATTTCGATACGCTCGTAGGCGTAAGGGTCTTCGCGCACACCGCGCATCGAGCTGAGGGTCAGGCCGTCTCGGTAGGTGGTGGCCTGGAAGCCGCGGATCAGGAAGTAGTCGTTGCGGTCGTCCGAACCGTAGTAGTCGCTGACCACGCCGGGGGTGTACTGCAGCGCCTCTTCGGTGGTGCTGACGCTGCGCTGCTGCATTTCCTTGTTGGTCACCACAGACACGGACGCGGGCGTGTTGAGGATGCTGGTCGCCACCTTGCCCCCTACCCACAGCTCCTTGGCAACCACCGAGTTGGCGTCATCGTCGGCGCTGGCCTTGACCTTGGCATTGATGATGACAGGTGCCAGGCGGTAGTCCTCGGTCGCGCCCAGTTCCAGCGGGCCGGCAGGCTTTGGTTGTGGAATCACCAGGTACGCATTGGGGCCCTGCGGCTCAATCTGCAACTCGGTTCCGCGCAGCAGCGACGACAGTGCCGACCGTGTATCCAGCGCGCCCTGCACCCCGTTGGTATTGCGGTTGGCCACGTTCTGCGCATCGAACGAAAGGCTGATGCCCGCCTCGCGCGCAAAGCGGTCCAGTGCCGGCGCCAGCGGGCCCGCGGGAATGCTCCATTGCTTGAGCGGGCTGTTGTGACCAGCGCTCAAAGGCTGTGCAAGCGACGGCAGTGCGTAGGTGCTGACTGCCAGGCCCAACAGTGCAGCATGCAGGGCACGACTCAAGGGGTGGCGCTGTGGAACCGGGGTAAAACTCATTCTCTCGCTCCGTGTCGGGGGTCGGCGGGCTGGCCTGTAATCCGGCCTTCTCTACATGCCGAACGAGAATGAGAAAACACCTCATTTATTTTTACACTGGGCATCTTGCGCGAACCACCCGCCTACCCCGATACGAAACTGCGTGGTGGATGGCCTTGCGTTGACACAATCGTTGCAGGGAATGGACGGCACACGGGCTGCGAAGCGAGCTTACCCCGATCGACCCGCTTGACCTCAGGGCGCATGGCGTTCTTGGCCATTTCGCCAAGTCGTCCCGCAACGCCCAGCGCTACGAGAGGCAGCAATACCCCGCCCAGGTGTGCGCGGCCTTGGTCTGTATGCCTGTCGAGGCCCTGGCTGCTGGCGCCACGAGTCCCCCAACTGCCTCCGACAGCCCCGCCAGCGAAACAGCCAGCACCCTGGCCCCTGAGGGCTGATCAATTACATCTGGCGCAATCCCTGTAGCGGCCTTGTGTCGCGCATGTCATTCATGGCGCCGGGGCAGATTCGTCACCATCCTGTTCGGGAGCAGCCGACTGCAGCATGTCCATGATGAACCGCTGCGTTTCCGGCAGCTGCTTGCCGAACACCTCATCCAGTTCAGGGGCGACCTGGATTTCGCCTGCACGCAAATCCCTTGCAACCTGGTCCTGGTAACGCTTCACAAAGCGTTGCCGGATGTCCCGCGCTTCGGGGTTATCGCCGTGAACCAGTTCTTCCAGTAGCCCTTGCACCGCCCGCATGAACACCAGGCTGCGCTTGTATTGCAGCTGTCTCAGCCTGGACTGCTCGAGCGCAGCTGCATAATGCATGTCCATCACCTCGAGCCTTGCCTTGAGCAACTCATTACTGCTCTGCAGGGCTGCAAATGCTTCGGACTCGCTAGCCGTCGGTTTAGCCTCAGCGCGCTTGGCCGCGCCGGCGACCTGGGACAATTGCTGGTACATCAGGTCGATGATGGTTTTCTGGCGCTGCACAACAGCCCGAAGCTGCACCGCCTCCTCGAAGTACTGCCTCACGTACCCCCTGAGTGGCTCCAGTTTCTGGTTAGCACATACCACCCCTGCGTCCCAGCCTTGCGCATAGCCTTGAGAGCGCCCCTCGTCGAAGCCCTCTTTACGACCTTGCTGGCGCCCCTGACTGCGCCCGACATGCAGGTTGGAGATTGCATGATCGAGCGACCCGGTATATCCACCATCCAGGCCGCCGCCCGCTCTACCCGTACCCCAGTTATTGTCCATTTCGCCATCTCCCTGGTTCGACGCGTCCCTAAAAAATGCGCCGCTAGATTCTGGTCAATGCCAAACCCGATACTGTCGACCGGGTTCAACGCATGATCTTTACCTCGCTCCCAGCTGCTTGCTGGGCCTCGGCCTGAGGCAAGGCAAAATTGCCCAGCCGAGTGCCACGCAGTAACGCCACGCAAACCTGTATGCGCTGAAAGGCGTCACGCCATGAGCTTCAGGACACTGGCTGCAAGTTTCTGAAAACGTTCAAGGACGCCCTGGGTATCCCTGCCCGTTTACGCCAGGTCATCGCCGCCGCCCCCAAGCTACGCATGCAGGTGCATAACACCGCCCGTCATCGCCTCATCACGCATGGTGCGCTGGCAGGTGTGGTCGCAGCGTCTCGGTTTCGACCAGGGCAGCGAGCGCAACGGTGAGGTCAGGGGCGGGCGTGGTAGTGACGGCCACTACGAGGGTGAACATCGGCAGATCATCAGCCCTGATTCAACTTCAGAATATGCATCTTTATGGCCTGCCCGGCGGCATCGACAAGGCTCATATAGAACGCCTTGCCCAGGCCGAGCAACGGTGATCCCTTCAATGATTCAGCCGTTGCCTTCAGCGTGATGACGCCGAATTGCTCTGCGATGGTCTCAATACTGCGCTGGCGCTTCCCAGGCTGGTCGTACGGCTTTTGATACCACGTGGCAATCTGGTACTGGGCGTCCTCTCTTTCGAATGCCGCGTACAAGTGCTGGGCCAGCGCAGTAACCGTTTCACGAATCAGCCCAGGGTCGGTATCGTGATTATTCAGCAATGCCTCGAAAGGGGCATTGGCTACCGCCAGAAGATCTCCGATGGTGTAGCCCGCCATCGGTGGAAACACACCAGGCGGCAACTCGACGGCTGCGCCATTCGCTAAAGTTGAACTGCCTTCGTCGTGCATAAAAAGCTCCTTTCTCTTAGCGCGAAGCGCTCTTGTATCCGTGCAAAGCATCCCTGCACGAGAGTGACGAAACGGTGAAGCGAACCACATACTGCATAAAGTCACCAGGCGCAATATTGGCCGGGCGCGCGCCTCTGTCGACAGCCGAACGGTGGGTAAGTACGGCATCACAACTCTCCACGGCGGCCAGCACGGGCAGGATGAGTTTACACGTGGTCATGCCAGTTTCCTTACTTGAAAAGTCTGCTGGAGCACACCAGAAGAACCGCCCCATGTCTTGCTGCTGAACCTTCGTCTGGCCCAAAAAAACAAAGGGCACCCATCCTCGGGTGCCCTTTGCCTTACAGCCAGGTGAACTGAATCACCCCATCGATCGCGCTGCCACCGGTTGCGCATGGCCCCTCGACGTCACGATCCCCAGGAAGGAAATCACGATCGCCAGGCCCAATGTCGAGCTCACTTCCGCCCGGTGCTCAGGCGTGTACATCATCACCGCCAGCGCCCCGGCAATGAAAATGATCACCGCCCAGGTCAGGTACGGGAACAGCCACATGCGGAACTTCAGTTCGGTGTTCTCGCGCTCCAGACGGCGGCGCATGCGCAGCTGCGAGATGGCGATAACCATGTACACCAACAGGGCGATGGCGCCAGAGCTGGCCAGCAGGAACTCGAACACGCCCTTCGGCGCGAAGTAGTTGAGGACTGCGATGGCCGCACCGATCAGGGTGCTGCCGAACACTGCAGCACGCGGTACACCGACCTTGGAGGTCTTGTTGAGGAAGGCCGGGGCGTCACCGCGCTTGGCCAGCGAAAACATCATCCGCGAAGCGATGTAGATGGACGAGTTCATGCAGCTGGTAACGGCTACCAGCACCACCAGGTCGACCATGAACGCGGCGTTGGGGATGTTCATGATTTCCAGCGCACGCTGGTACGAACCCACCACCGCCAGCTGCGGGTCGTTCCACGGCACCACCGAAATGATCACGAAGATCGACAGGATGTAGAAGGTGCTGATACGCCAGATCACCGAGCGAGTGGCCTTGGCGATGTTGCGCGACGGGTCGCTGGACTCGGACGCGGCGATGGTCACTGCCTCGGTGCCGATGAAGCTGAACATCACAGTGATGAACGCGCCGACCACCGCCGACCAGCCCTTCGGTGCAAAGCCGCCGTATTCGGCCATCAGCCCGCTCAGCCCACTGACCTCGCGGTTGGGCAGCCAGCCCATCAGCGCGGCGAAGCCCAGGCCGATGAAGCCCAGGATGGCGGTGACCTTGAGGATGGCAAACCAGAACTCGAACTCGCCGTACTTGGCCACGCTGAACAGGTTGGTACCGGCCAGCAGCAACACCGAAGCCAGGGCGAAGATCCAGCTGTCCACCTGCGGGAACCAGGCGTTCAGCACATGCCCGGCGGCCAATGCTTCGATAGGAATCACCAGCACCCAGAACCACCAGTACAACCAGCCGATGGTATAGCCGGCCCAGCGGCCAATGGCCTGGTCGGCATAGGTGGAAAACGATCCGGTGTCGGGGTGCGCCACGGCCATTTCGCCGAGCATGCGCATGACCAGTACCACCAAGGTCCCGGCCACGAAATAGGAAATTATGGTTGCTGGCCCGGCTGCCGCGATGGCGTGGCCAGAGCCTACGAAAAGTCCGGCGCCGATGATGCCGGCGATGGACAGCATCGTTACGTGACGTGGCTTGAAACCTTGTGCAAGGTTGCCATCAGATCCCACGGTGTTCATTGATGTTGTTCTCTTTTTGCTGACACAAGGAAGGACGGGCAGGCGTAGGCGAAAAATATCTCCTTTGAAATCAATAAGTCGACACGTTGTTCGCGCGCTGTTGTTGATATTTGGCACGCGTCACAGAGCAAGGTGTCAGTGCGGTTCGGGGTTCATTTAATCCCCGCATGGCTGTGGGGAATTACACGAGAACGCCACGGAACTGTTCGATCACGACAGGGCATTTCCATCAACGCCAGATGTCGCGAATGGCATATCCGATCGCGCCACAGGCCCAAATGGAGCTTTTGTTTTTCATTTGAATGTGTGTTGCCTGTGCCGGCCCTTTCGCGGGTGAACCCGCTCCTACGATGGTGCGTAGCGACGGTACCGATTGGTGGATGCGGTGGCGGGTGCGGCGGTGAATGACTGGGGGTAGTGGGCGGCAGGTCCGGCCTATTCGCGGGTGAACCCGCTCCTACAACGGTACGG
Organism: Pseudomonas sp. NBRC 111139; assembly: GCF_001753955.1. Taxonomy (NCBI): domain Bacteria; kingdom Pseudomonadati; phylum Pseudomonadota; class Gammaproteobacteria; order Pseudomonadales; family Pseudomonadaceae; genus Pseudomonas; species Pseudomonas sp. NBRC 111139. Next base: position 21 of record NZ_BCBP01000038.1, on the reverse strand, counting down.
GGTGACGGTACCGATTGAGGA
>NZ_BCBP01000037.1:0-91941 GCF_001753955.1 Pseudomonas sp. NBRC 111139 | reverse complement strand
AGTGCAAGGCAAATCCTATGGCCTGGCCGACCGCCTGTCGAAGATGATCCCCTTCGAAGTGGGCATGACCCTGGAGAAGGCCTACGAGCAGGAAGAAATCCTGCGTGACTTCCTCAAGGGCGACGAAGACGCCCGTGAAATCTGGGACATGGCCCTGAAGCTGGAGGGTGTGACCCGGGGTACCGGCAAGCACGCCGGTGGTGTGGTTATCGCACCGACCAAGCTCACCGACTTTTCGCCGATCGCCTGTGATGAAGAGGGTGGTGGCCTGGTAACCCAGTTCGACAAGGATGACGTCGAGGCCGCCGGCCTGGTGAAGTTCGACTTCCTCGGCCTGCGTACCTTGACCATCATCAAGTGGGCGATGGAGATCATCAACCGCGAGCAGGCCAAGAAGAACCTGCCCGACCTCAACATCGACTTCATCCCGCTGGACGACCGCAAGACCTACGAGCTGCTGCAGAAGGCCGAAACCACGGCGGTGTTCCAGCTTGAATCGCGCGGCATGAAGGAGCTGATCAAGAAGCTCAAGCCCGACTGCCTGGAAGACCTGATCGCACTGGTTGCGTTGTTCCGCCCGGGCCCGCTGCAATCGGGCATGGTGGACGACTTCATCAACCGCAAGCACGGCCGCGCCGAGCTGGCCTACCCGCACTCCGACTACCAGTACGAAGGCCTCAAGCCGGTACTGGCGCCAACCTACGGCATCATCCTGTACCAGGAACAGGTGATGCAGATCGCCCAGGTGATGGCAGGTTATACCCTGGGTGGCGCCGACATGCTGCGCCGGGCCATGGGTAAGAAAAAGCCCGAGGAAATGGCCAAGCAGCGCGGTGGTTTCATCGAAGGTTGCGTAGCCAACAATATCGATGCGGACCTCGCCGGTAACATCTTCGACCTGGTAGAGAAGTTCGCGGGCTACGGCTTCAACAAATCCCACTCCGCCGCCTATGGCCTGGTGTCGTACCAGACCGCCTGGCTGAAAACCCACTACCCGGCGCCGTTCATGGCCGCGGTCCTGTCGGCGGATATGCACAACACCGACAAGGTGGTGGTGCTGGTGGAGGAGGTGCGCAGCATGAAGCTGCGCCTCGACGCGCCGGATGTGAACTTCTCGGACTTCAAGTTTACCGTCAACAACGACGGCCGTATCGTCTATGGCCTTGGTGCCATCAAAGGTGTCGGCGAAGGCCCTGTGGAGGCGATTGTCGAGGCCCGTGCCCAAGGCGGTCCGTTCAAGGACCTGTTCGATTTCTGTGAACGCATCGACCTCAAGCGGGTCAACAAGCGTACCCTTGATGCGCTGGTGCGCAGTGGCGCGCTGGACCGCCTTGGCCCGCACTTCCATGACGAGATCAAGGCCTACCACGCCAATATCGACATCAACCGGGCAACCTTGCTGTCGGCGCTGGGCGAGGCCATCAAGGCAGCCGAGCAGGCCGCACACACCGCTGACAGTGGCCATGTCGACCTGTTCGGCAGCATGTTCGACGCGGCAGATGTCGATGTGTATGCCAACCACCGCAAGGTGCGCGAGCTCACCCTCAAGGAGCGTCTGAAGGGGGAGAAAGACACCCTTGGCCTGTACCTCACCGGCCACCCGATCGACGAGTACGAGACCGAGATCCGCCGCTTCGCCCGCCAGCGCATCGTCGACCTCAAGCCGTCGCGCGAAACCCAGACCATCGCGGGCATGATCATTGCGCTGCGGGTGATGAAGAACAAGAAGGGCGACAAGATGGGCTTCGTCACCCTGGATGACCGTTCCGGGCGGATCGAGGCATCGCTGTTTGCCGATGCCTTCATGGCGGCACAGTCCTTGCTGCAGACCGATGCGATGGTGGTGGTGGAAGGCGAGGTCAGCAATGACGACTTCTCCGGGGGCTTGCGCCTGCGGGTGAAGCAGGTGATGACCATGGAAGACGCACGCACCAAGCTGGCCGAGAGCCTGCGCCTGAAGGTGGCGCATGACGCACTGAAGGGCGACCGGCTGAAGTGGCTGGGCGAGCTGATCACCCGCCATCGCGGTGCCTGCCCGATCACGCTGGAGTACACCGGCAGCGACGCCAAGGCCATGCTGCAGTTTGGCGAGCAGTGGGCGATCGATCCGGCCGATGGGCTGATTCAGGCGCTGCGTGACCAGTTCGGGCGTGAGAACGTCTTCCTGCAATATCGTTGAACCGACAAAAATTTAATCTCGACCTGAATGCGCCTGATCCCTTAAGGTATGGCGCCAAACGGATCAACCGGCCGGCCGCCTGGCCGTAGACCCAAGACGGATGACTATGAACCCGAATTTCCTCGACTTCGAACAGCCGATTGCCGACCTGCAAGCCAAGATCGAAGGCCTGCGCCTGGTGGGCAACGACAACTCGCTGAACATCAGCGATGAAATTGCCCGTCTGCAAGACAAGAGCAACACCCTGACCGAAAGCATCTTCGGCAACCTGACCAGCTGGCAGATCGCCCGCCTGGCCCGTCACCCGCGTCGTCCATACACCTTGGACTACCTGGAGCACATCTTCACCGAGTTCGAAGAGCTGCACGGGGACCGTCACTTCTCTGACGACGCCGCCATCGTGGGTGGTACTGCGCGTCTGGACGGCAAGCCGGTCATGGTCATTGGCCACCAGAAGGGCCGTGAAGTGCGCGAGAAAGTGCGTCGCAACTTCGGCATGCCGCGCCCGGAAGGTTACCGCAAGGCCTGTCGCCTGATGGAAATGGCCGAACGCTTCAAGATGCCGATCCTGACCTTCATCGACACACCGGGCGCCTACCCGGGTATCGACGCCGAAGAGCGCAACCAGAGTGAAGCCATCGCCTGGAACCTGCGGGTCATGGCACGCCTGAAAACCCCGATCATCGCTACCGTGATCGGTGAGGGTGGTTCCGGTGGGGCACTGGCCATTGGCGTGTGCGACCAACTGAACATGCTGCAGTACTCCACCTACTCGGTTATCTCGCCGGAAGGCTGTGCTTCGATTCTGTGGAAAACGGCCGATAAAGCAGCAGACGCGGCCGAGGCCATGGGCATCACCGCCGAGCGTCTGAAGAGCCTGAACATTGTCGACAAGGTCATCCAGGAGCCGCTGGGCGGCGCCCACCGTGACCCGGCCAAGATGTCCGAAAGCATCCGTGCCGATCTGGTGCAGCAGCTGGACATGCTCGGCAAGTTCGACAACGATGCGCTGTTGGCCCGTCGTTACGAGCGCCTGATGAGCTACGGCCTCTGATTCTGATTAGCCCTGGGGCCGTTTTGCGGCCCTTGTGATTGATGGCACCGGCTTCGCCGGTGTTCGCGGGTAAACCCGCTCCTACAGGTTGCGCTGCCCTTGAGGCTTGCGCCGTACATGTGGGCGCGGGCATGCCCGCGAATGCTTTCTTGAATCGAGCGAGGGCTAGATGATCAACCTCACTCCTTGGCTCAACGCCCCCACCTGGCACGTCGCCTTCTCCGGCGGCCTCGATTCCACCGTCCTCCTGCACCTGCTGGCCGAATACGCCCGCAACCACGCCTCCCCCCCGCTGCGCGCCATCCATATCCACCACGGCCTGCAAGCCGCTGCCGACGCCTGGCCCACCCACTGCCAAGCCATCTGCGACAATTTCGACGTTGAACTCCAGGTCATCCACGTCCAGGTCTCCCCTGGCGCCAGCCTGGAACAGGCGGCCCGAGAGGCCCGCTATGCCGCCTTCAGGCAAGTGCTCGGCCCGGGCGATATCCTGTTCACCGGCCAGCACCGCGACGACCAGGCCGAGACCCTGCTATTCCGCCTGTTGCGCGGCGCCGGCCTGCGTGGCCTGGCGGCAATGCCGGGGCAGCGGGCGCTGGGGCAGGGCAGCCTGGTCAGGCCGTTACTGGCCTGTTCCCGGCAACATTTGCAGGATTATGCCCAAGCCCAAGGGCTGACCTGGATCGAAGACCCGTCAAACGTCGACACACAATTCGCCCGCAACTACCTGCGCGGCGAAGTGATGCCGCAGTTGCAGCAACGTTGGCCACAGGCCAGCCAGAACTTCGCCCGTGCAGCAGAGCATCTGGGCGAGGCGCTGGGTTTGCTGGACGAGCTGGCCCAGGAGGATCTGGCGCTTGCGCGCAAAGGGGCGCCTCTCGCCTGGCCGGGGCTGGATTCCCTCGACCTGGCCGCCCTGCTGGCGTTATCGCCGGCCCGTCAGCGCAATGCCTTGCAGTACTGGCTTAGCCAGCGCACCCGTTTGCCCGATACCCGGCACTGGGCCGGCTGGGCAGACCTGCGCGATGCCGGTGCCGATGCCCGGCCAGTCTGGCGGCTTGCCGATGGACGGTTGGTGCGTAGCCACGGGCGCATCTGGTGGTTGAGCGGTGATTGGCTACAGCAACCGGCTGGCTCGCTGGCCTGGCCCGACCCTGATGGGCCGTTGCGGTTGCCGGGCAATGGTTGCGTGCGTCTTGTTGGCGCAGCCGTGCCGAGCGGGTTGCGCATTGCCTACCGTCAGGGGGGGGAAATGCTGGAGGTTCCCGGCCGTGGTCGGCGGGACCTCAAGCGCCTGCTCAACGAACAGCAGGTGCCGCATTTCCTGCGCTCGCGCCTGCCGTTGCTGTATCACGGCGAATGCCTGCTGGCGGTGGCCAACCTGCCCGGGCTGGTGCAGGCGGATTGCCAACTGCACTGGCAGTTACCGACGAACGCGCAAGGTTTGAGCTGAAGGGTACATTCCGGTAGACTACCCTCCCTTCTTGATACAACTTCTGTGGGTTCCGCGAAAACACAGGAGTTGCCGATTACCAAGCAGTTTTTTGCCGAGCTGATTCTGGAAATGACGAGCGAACGCCATGCCGGGTATACCCTGGCTGTACAGACGCGGCAGTTTTTCGAGATGCACTGTGATTGACGCAGGTGATCGGGGGCTTCGGCCTTCCTTCGCTTTCTCCGGCGGCGCTGGCCGCCTTAACGCAGACTTCTAGGGTTTTTCATGACGCGCTACATATTCGTCACGGGCGGTGTTGTTTCTTCATTGGGGAAAGGCATTGCCTCGGCTTCCCTGGCGGCCATCCTGGAAGCGCGGGGCCTGAAGGTCACCATGCTCAAGCTGGATCCGTACATCAACGTCGACCCGGGCACCATGAGCCCGTTCCAGCACGGTGAAGTTTTTGTCACCCACGATGGCGCCGAGACCGACCTCGACCTGGGGCACTACGAGCGGTTCATCCGCACCACCATGACCCAGAACAACAACTTCACCACTGGCCGTATCTACGAGCACGTGCTGCGTAAAGAGCGTCGTGGTGATTACCTGGGCGCGACCATCCAGGTCATCCCGCACATCACCGACGAAATCAAGCGTCGCATCATCAAGGGTGCCGGCGATGCCGACGTGGCCCTGGTGGAAATCGGCGGTACCGTGGGTGATATCGAGTCGCAGCCGTTCCTCGAGGCGATTCGCCAGCTGCGTGTCGAAGTGGGCTCCAAGCGTGCCATGCTGATGCACCTGACCCTGGTCCCGTACATCGCCACCGCTGGCGAAACCAAGACCAAGCCGACCCAGCACTCGGTCAAGGAGCTGCGCTCCATCGGCCTGCAGCCTGACGTGCTGATTTGCCGTTCCGACCACCCGGTGGATGCTTCGTCGCGTCGCAAGATCGCGCTGTTCACCAACGTTGAAGAGCGTGCGGTGATTTCGCTGGAAGACGTCGACACCATCTACAAGATCCCGGGCGTACTGCATGCTCAGGGCCTGGACGACTTCGTCGTCGAGCGCTTCGGCCTGCAGTGCAATGGTGCCGACCTGTCCGAGTGGGACAAGGTGGTTGATGCCAAGCTCAACCCGGAGCACGAAGTGACCATCGCCATGGTCGGCAAGTACATGGAGCTGCTGGATGCGTACAAGTCGCTGATCGAAGCGATGAGCCACGCCGGCATCACCAACCGGACCAAGGTCAACCTGCGCTACATCGATTCGGAAGACATCGAGAACCAGGGCACCAGCCTGCTTGAAGGCGCCGATGCCATCCTGGTACCGGGCGGTTTCGGCCTGCGCGGTGTGGAAGGCAAGATCACCGCGGTGCAATACGCCCGTGAGAACAAGGTGCCGTACCTGGGTATCTGCCTGGGCATGCAGGTGGCCGTCATCGAATTCGCCCGTAACGTGATGGGCTGGAAAGACGCCAACTCCACCGAGTTCGACCGTAACAGCGGCCACCCAGTGGTCGGCCTGATCACCGAGTGGGCCGATGCCACCGGTGCCGTCGAGACCCGCGACGAGGCTTCCGACCTGGGCGGCACCATGCGCCTGGGCGCACAGGACTGCCAGCTGGCTGCCGGTTCCAAGGTGCACGACTGCTACGGCAAGGACGTGATCACCGAGCGTCACCGTCACCGCTACGAAGTGAACAACAACCTGCTGCCACAACTGGTGGAAGCTGGTCTGGTGGTTTCCGGCCGTTCCGAAGACGGCGCGCTGGTGGAAGTGGTCGAGTCCAAGGACCACCCATGGTTCGTCGCTTGCCAGTTCCACCCGGAGTTCACTTCGACGCCGCGTGACGGCCACCCGCTGTTCAGCGGCTTCGTCAAGGCAGCCCTGGCTCAGAAGAACAAGGCCTGATCGATGACCCAGAAGATCATCCGCGTCGGTAACATCGAAATCGCCAACGACAAGCCTTTCGTCCTGTTCGGCGGCATGAATGTTCTGGAGTCCCGTGACCTGGCGATGAAGGTCTGCGAAGAGTACGTGCGGGTTACCGAGAAGCTCGGTATCCCGTACGTGTTCAAGGCCAGCTTCGACAAGGCCAACCGTTCGTCGGTAACGTCCTACCGTGGCCCTGGCATGGAAGAGGGGCTGAAGATCTTCGAAGAGATCAAGCGCACCTTCAACGTGCCGGTGATCACCGACGTGCACGAGCCTTACCAGGCCGAGCCCGTCGCCAAGGTATGCGACATCATCCAGTTGCCGGCTTTCCTGTCGCGGCAGACTGACTTGGTAGTGGCCATGGCCAAGACCGGCGTGGTGATCAACATCAAGAAGGCTCAGTTCCTCGCACCTCAGGAAATGAAACACATCCTGGCCAAGTGCGAAGAAGCCGGTAACGACCAGTTGATACTCTGCGAGCGTGGTTCGAGCTTCGGCTACAACAACCTGGTGGTCGACATGCTGGGCTTCGGCATCATGAAGCAGTTCGACTACCCGGTGTTCTTCGACGTGACCCACGCCCTGCAGATGCCGGGTGGCCGCGCCGATTCCGCCGGCGGCCGTCGTGCCCAGGTCACTGACCTGGCCAAGGCCGGCATGAGCCAGGGCCTGGCCGGGCTTTTCCTCGAAGCCCACCCCGATCCGGACAACGCCAAGTGCGATGGCCCATGCGCCTTGCGCCTGGATAAACTGGAGCCGTTCCTGGTCCAGCTCAAGCAATTGGACGACCTGGTGAAAAGTTTTCCGACGGTAGAAACCGCGTAAAGCTCATTTCTCGGGTAAAGTACCGCCCGATCCACCCCTGACCAGTCGGTCAGGGGCTCCCTTCATCAGGCCTGCCCAAAGCAAGTTCGCCTGGTGAACGGCAAGAATTTCCTAAGCTAAGTTGTTTTCGTCAAATTCTGGAGTGCTTACAACAATGGCAAAAATCGTCGACATCAAAGGTCGTGAAGTTCTCGATTCGCGTGGCAACCCCACTGTGGAAGCCGATGTACTGCTCGACAACGGCATCATCGGCAGCGCTTGCGCGCCGTCCGGTGCTTCTACCGGCTCGCGCGAAGCGCTGGAGCTGCGTGATGGCGACAAGAGCCGTTACCTGGGCAAGGGCGTGCTGAAGGCCGTCGCCAACATCAACGGCCCGATCCGTGACCTGCTGCTGGGCAAGGATCCTTCCGACCAGAAGGCGCTGGACCGCGCCATGATTGAACTGGACGGTACCGAGAACAAGGCCAAGCTGGGCGCCAACGCCATCCTGGCTGTTTCCCTGGCTGCCGCCAAAGCTGCTGCCCAGGACCAGGACCTGCCGCTGTACGCGCACATCGCCAACCTGAACGGCACCCCGGGCCAGTACTCGATGCCGGTTCCGATGATGAACATCATCAACGGTGGCGAGCACGCCGACAACAACGTCGACATCCAGGAGTTCATGGTTCAGCCGGTTGGCGCCAAGACCTTCTCTGACGGCCTGCGCATGGGTACCGAAATCTTCCACCACCTCAAGGCCGTCCTGAAGGCCCGTGGCCTGAACACCGCCGTAGGTGATGAAGGTGGTTTCGCCCCGAACCTGGCATCCAACGAAGACGCCCTGGGCGCCATCGCTGAAGCTGTCGAAAAAGCCGGCTACAAGCTGGGCACCGACGTGACCCTGGCCCTGGACTGCGCGGCTTCTGAATTCTACGAAGACGGCAAGTACAACCTGTCCGGCGAAGGCAAGTCGTTCGACGCCGAAGGCTTCGCCGACTACCTGAAAGGCCTGACCGAGCGTTTCCCGATCATTTCGATCGAAGACGGCCTGGACGAGTCCGACTGGGCTGGCTGGAAAATCCTCACTGACAAGATCGGTGAAAAAGTCCAGCTGGTCGGTGACGACCTGTTCGTGACCAACACCAAGATCCTCAAGGAAGGCATCGAGAAAGGCATCGGTAACTCGATCCTGATCAAGTTCAACCAGATCGGCTCGCTGACCGAAACCCTGGAAGCCATCCAGATGGCCAAGGCTGCTGGTTACACTGCAGTGATCTCGCACCGTTCCGGTGAAACCGAAGACTCGACCATTGCCGACCTGGCTGTGGGTACTGCTGCTGGCCAGATCAAGACCGGCTCGCTGTGCCGTTCCGACCGCGTTTCCAAGTACAACCAGCTGCTGCGCATCGAAGAGCAACTGGGCGCCAAAGCGGTTTACCGCGGTCGTGCCGAGTTTCGCGGCTAAGCAAGAGATGGTAAAAAGGCAGCAGCCGAAGTTGTAGGAACGTTCGTACTGAACTTTCCTACGTACTAACGGGTTTCTGTCGACGAAGCCTGGCCTCGGCCAGGCTTCGTGCTATTCGAGGCCCCGAAGTAAAAACGCGGCAGCCTTTTTAACCTGGATAACGTGATGCGCAGTCCCTATTGGTTGTTCCTCGTTCTGCTCTTGCTGTTGGGTGGCCTGCAGTACCGCCTGTGGGTGGGTAACGGCAGCCTGGCGCAAGTGACCGAACTGAAGCAGCAGATTGCCGATCAGCATGCCGAAAACGAGCGCTTGCTCGAGCGTAATCGTGTGCTCGATGCTGAAGTGCTAGAGCTGAAAAAAGGCATGGAGACCGTTGAAGAACGGGCCCGCCACGAATTGGGGATGGTCAAAGAGGGCGAAACCCTCTTCCAGTTGCCACAGAAATGATCGATACCTTGCCGGCCTTCTGGGCCGTGATTCCTGCGGCGGGTGTAGGTGCCCGCATGGCTGCCGACCGCCCCAAGCAATACCTGGAGCTGGCTGGGCAGACCCTTCTCGAGCACAGCCTCGACTGTTTTCTTGGCCACCCGGCGCTTAAGGGCGTGGTGGTCAGCATTGCCGAAGATGACCCGTACTGGCCTGGCCTGCGCTACGCCAGCGACCCACGCATCCAGTGCGCGGCGGGCGGGCGTGAACGCGCTGACTCGGTGCTTAACGCCTTGCTGGTGCTGCATGCCCAGGGGGCGGGGGACAGCGACTGGGTGCTGGTGCACGATGCTGCGCGGCCGAACCTGGCACGCAGCGACCTGGACAAGCTGTTGTCGGAGCTGGCGGACGACCCGGTGGGTGGCCTGCTGGCGGTGCCGGCGCGCGATACCCTCAAGCGTGCCGACAGCCATGGCCGGGTGAGTGCTACCGTGGACCGCAGCACGATCTGGCAGGCGTACACACCGCAGATGTTCCGCCTTGGAGCGTTGCACCGGGCGCTGGCTGAGTGCCTGGTGTCGGATGTGGTGGTGACCGATGAAGCCTCGGCCATCGAATGGTCCGGTCAGGCGCCGCGGCTGGTGGAAGGGCGCAGTGACAACATAAAGGTAACCCGGCCCGAAGATCTCGAATGGTTGCGCCAGCGCTGGGCGGGTAAACGCTGAGCGTTCTACTGGGGCGGCCAATTTCCAACCGCCGTTCACCGTTGACGCCGCCGCCGTATTCGCGGGTAAACCCGCTCCTACATACGCATCGGTGGTTGGGCACAGGCCATCGTAGGAGCGGGTTCACCCGCGAAAGGGCCGGGCCTGCTGGCCAATCTTCACCCGCCGTTCACCGTTGGCGCCGCCGCCGTATTCGCGGGTAAACCCGCTCCTACATACGCATCGGTGGTTGGGCACAGGCCGTCGTAGGAGCGGGTTCACCCGCGAAGAGGCCAGTACATGCAGCACATCCCGTCAGCCGAAACGATACTCCGGCAACCCTGCCAACCCCTCCTTCAGGTAATCCACCAGCCGGCGTACCTTCGGCGACAGGTGCCTCTGCTGCGGATACAGCGCCCACACCGCCGTATTCGGCGGTTGGTGCGCCTCCAGCAGAGACACCAGCGCACCACTGTTCAGGTGTTCCAGCACGTAGTAATCCGGCAACTGGCACAACCCGATCCCTTGCAGCGCCGCATCCAGCACTGCCTGGCCACTGTTGCAGCGCCAGTTACCCTGTACCCGCTGGCTGATCTCACGGCCATCCTGCTGTAGCGCCCACAAGTCCGAACTCCCCACCAGGCAATTGTGCCGCGCCAGCTCCGACAGGCTGTGTGGCCGGCCATAGCGCTCAAGATAGGCCGGCGAGGCGCACAGGTACATGCGCCTTGGCGCCAGGCGGGTAGCCACCAAGCGAGAGTCGGCCAGGCGGCCCAGGCGGATGGCCAGGTCCATGCCTTCATGCAGCAGGTCGAGGGTGTGGTTGCTCAGCTCCACATCCACGCGCAGCTGCGGGTACAGCGCCATGAATCGCGTCACCAACGGCACGATGAAGCGCTCGCCGTAGGCCACGGCGCACGTCATGCGCAACAAGCCCTTGGGTTCGCTGGCCAGGTCGCCCATGGCGCGCAGCGCTTCCTCGCGGCCATCCTGCAAGCGTTGGCAATGCTGCAGGAAGGTCTGCCCGGCTTCGCTGAGGGTTACCCGGCGGGTACTGCGATACAGCAGGCGCGTTTGCAGGCGGTCCTCCAGCCGGGCGATCTGCCGGCTGATGTGCGATGAGGAAACCCCCAGGCGTTCGGCGGCGGCAGTGAACTGGCCCGATTCGGCCACGGCGACAAATTCGTCGATGCCTTCCCATCGGCTGCTCATCGATTATCCCTGTATGGCAATAATGTTTTGTCTTTGGCCTGATTATTAATCAAATGGCGCTGAATTACACTGCAAGACTGAATCGATCCACTGTCTGGAGACCTTTGATGATCAAGTCCCGTGCTGCCGTTGCCTTCGAAGCCAAGAAACCCCTGGAAATCGTCGAAGTCGACGTGGCCATGCCAAAAGCCGGTGAAGTGCTGCTGCGCGTGGTCGCCAGCGGTGTCTGCCACACCGATGCCTATACCCTGTCCGGTGCTGACCCGGAAGGGATCTTCCCATCGATCCTCGGCCACGAAGGCGGTGCCATCGTCGAAGCGGTGGGCGAGGGGGTGACCTCGGTCGCCGTGGGTGACCACGTCATCCCGCTGTACACCCCAGAATGCGGCAAGTGCAAGTTCTGCCTCTCGGGCAAGACCAACCTGTGCCAGGCCATCCGCGCCACCCAGGGCAAGGGCCTGATGCCGGACGGCACCACGCGCTTCTCGTACAAGGGCCAGCAACTGTTCCACTACATGGGCACCTCGACGTTCTCCGAATACACCGTGCTGCCGGAAATTTCCGTGGCCAAGATCCAGAAAGAAGCACCACTGGAAAAGGTCTGCCTGCTGGGCTGCGGCGTCACCACCGGTATCGGCGCGGTACTCAACACTGCCAAGGTCAAGCCAGGTGATACCGTGGCCATCTTCGGCCTCGGTGGCATCGGCCTGTCGGCCGTGATCGGTGCGGTCAAGGCCAAGGCCTCGCGTATCATCGCCATCGACATCAACCCGGCCAAGTTCGAAATCGCCCGCCAACTGGGTGCCACTGATTGCATCAACCCGAAAGACTACGATCGCCCGATCCAGGAAGTGATCGTCGACCTCACCGATGGTGGCGTGGACTTCTCCTTCGAGTGCATCGGCAACGTTCAGCTGATGCGCGCCGCCCTGGAATGCTGCCACAAGGGCTGGGGTGAGTCGGTGATCATCGGTGTGGCCGGTGCCGGCCAGGAAATTTCCACGCGTCCGTTCCAGCTGGTTACCGGTCGGGTCTGGCGTGGTTCGGCGTTCGGCGGGGTGCGTGGCCGCAGCGAACTGCCGAGCTACGTGGAAATGTCCGAGAAAGGCGAGATCCCGCTGGACACCTTCATCACCCACACGATGGGGCTGGAAGACATCAACAAGGCCTTCGACCTGATGCATGAAGGCAAGAGCATCCGTAGCGTGATCCACTTCTGAGGTCTGCCATGAGCCTGGATAACATCTCCTGCCAGAAGAGCTTCGGCGGCTGGCACAAGCGTTACCGGCATCATTCCAAGGTGCTGGGTTGCGATATGGTGTTCGCCGTGTACCTGCCACCGCAGGCCGAGCAGGGCGAAAAGCTGCCGGTGCTTTACTGGCTCAGCGGCCTCACCTGCACCGACGAGAACTTCATGCAGAAGGCCGGCGCCCAGCGTCTGGCCGCCGAGCTGGGCCTGATCATCGTTGCCCCCGATACCAGCCCGCGTGGCGAGCAGGTGCCGGGCGATCCGGACGGCGCCTGGGACTTCGGCCTGGGTGCTGGCTTCTACCTCAACGCCACCCAGCAACCCTGGGCCCAGCACTACCGCATGCACGACTATGTGGTGGAGGAGTTGCCAGCCCTGATCGAGGCCCACTTCCCAGCGTCGGGCGAGCGCAGCATCAGCGGCCACTCCATGGGTGGGCATGGCGCGTTGGTGTGCGCCTTGCGCAATCCGGGGCGCTACCGCTCGGTGTCGGCATTCTCGCCAATCAGCAATCCGATGGATTGTCCGTGGGGCGAGAAAGCCTTCAGCCGCTACCTGGGTGAAGACCGTGGGCGCTGGCGTGAGTGGGATGCCAGCGTGCTGCTGGCCGAAACCCCGGCAGGCCAATGCCCGCCGTTGCTGGTGGATCAGGGCGACCGTGACGACTTCCTCGAGAAGCAACTCAAGCCTGAAGCGCTGGAACAGGCGGCACGCAAAGGTGGCCATGCAATGACCCTGCGTATGCAGCCGGGTTATGACCATAGCTACTACTTCATTGCCAGCTTCATCGAGGAGCACCTGCGCCATCATGCGGTGGCACTGGGGCGGGTGTAACACCCTGGTCCAAAAGCCGCCAAACCCGCAGCAAAGCAGGTAGAATCACGCCCTGACTCATTCAGGGCGTTTTTTTTATGCGTATTGGCCACGGCTACGATGTGCACCGTTTCTGCGACGGTGATTTCATTACCCTGGGCGGGGTGCGTATCCCCCACAAATACGGCCTGTTGGCCCATTCTGACGGTGATGTGCTGTTGCACGCCCTGAGCGATGCCTTGCTTGGCGCTGCGGCGCTGGGCGACATCGGCAAGCACTTCCCTGATACTGACCCGCAGTTCAAGGGTGCTGACAGCCGCGCGCTGCTGCGCCATGTGGTCGGCATCGTCAAGGCCAAGGGCTGGAAGGTCGGCAACGTTGACGCCACCATCGTCGCCCAGGCACCGAAAATGGCCCCACACATCGAAACCATGCGCCAGCTGATCGCCGAAGACCTGCAGGTCGAGCTCGACCAGGTCAATGTCAAGGCCACCACCACAGAGAAGCTTGGCTTTACCGGCCGCGAGGAGGGCATTGCCGTGCATTCGGTCGCCCTGCTGCTGCCAGCATGACCGAACTGGAATTGCTGGGCCCGCGCGCATCGGGCGAACCCCTGGGCACCGCCGTCCTCAAAGCGGTTGCCGAAGACTTTCAGGTTGACGAAGTTCTGGATATACCGCTATCCGGCCAAGGCGAGCACCTGTGGCTGTGGGTCGAGAAGCGTGACCTGAACACTGAAGAAGCCGCCCGGCGCCTTGCCCGCGCCGCTGGCGTGCCGGTGCGCAGCATCAGCTACGCCGGCCTGAAGGACCGCCAGGCGCTGACCCGCCAGTGGTTCAGCCTGCACCTGCCGGGCAAGGCCGACCCGGATCTGTCGCGTGCCGAGGATGCCAGCCTGCGTGTGCTCAAACAGGTGCGTCACCAGCGCAAACTGCAGCGCGGCGCGCATTCGGCCAACGGGTTCACCTTGCGCCTGACCGCCCTGGCTGCCGATCACCAGGCGGTGGATGCGCGCCTGGAGCAGCTCAGGCAGCAAGGTGTGCCCAACTATTTCGGCACCCAGCGCTTCGGGCACGGGGGTGGCAACGTCCATGACGCCCTCGATTGGGCCGCACGCAAGGCTTTGCCTGAACAGCGCAACGTGCGTTCGCGGCTGCTTTCGGCCGGGCGCAGCTACCTGTTCAATCAGTTGCTGGCTGCGCGTGTCGCTGACGGTAGCTGGGCCCGAGCCCAGGTCGGGGACCTGCTGGCGTTCACCGACAGCCGCAGTTTCTTCCCGGCGGGTGAGGCGGAATGTGCCGACCCGCGCCTGGCGATTCTCGACTTGCATCCAACCGGCCCGATGTGGGGGGAGGGCGCTTCACCTGCTGGCGCTGCGCCTGCCCAGCTGGAAAACGCTATCGGCGCACGTCAGCCGGCACTTTGCCAGTGGCTGGCCCAGGCGGGCATGGATCACGAACGGCGAATTCTGCGGCTCCCTATTGGCGGCCTGACGTGGCATTATCCCGAGCCTGATATCCTGCAACTGGAATTCGTCCTGCCGGCCGGATGCTTCGCCACCGTGGTGGTGCGTGAAGTCGTGGATCTGGTGTCGGCAGGGCAGACGGACAGCCCATGCGTATTCTGATTTCGAATGACGACGGTGTTACCGCACCTGGCATCGCCGCGCTGCACGCTGCGCTGGTGGATTATGCCGAGTGCGCGGTGATCGCCCCGGATCAAGACAAGAGCGGCGCCAGCAGTTCGCTGACGCTGGACCGGCCACTGCATCCGCAGACCCTGGCCAATGGCTTCATCAGCCTCAACGGCACGCCGACCGACTGCGTGCACCTGGGGCTCAATGGGCTGTTGCCACAGACGCCGGACATGGTCGTGTCGGGGATCAACCTCGGTGCCAACCTGGGCGATGACGTGCTGTATTCGGGAACGGTCGCTGCGGCGCTGGAAGGCCGCTTCCTCGGCGGTACCTCGCTGGCGTTCTCGCTGTTGTCGCGCCAGCCGGACAACCTGCCGACTGCGGCCTATATCGCCCGTCGTCTGGTCGAGGCACAGTCGCGCCTGGTGTTGCCGCCACGCACTGTACTCAACGTCAATATTCCCAACTTGCCACTGGAGCACATCCGTGGCATCCAGCTCACCCGTCTCGGTCACCGCGCGCGGGCGGCGGCGCCCACCAAGGTGGTCAACCCGCGTGGCAAGGAAGGCTACTGGATTGCCGTGGCCGGTGATGCCGAGGACGGCGGCCCGGGCACCGACTTCCACGCGGTGATGCAAGGCTACGTATCAATTACCCCATTGCAGCTCGACCGCACCTTCAATGATGCCTTCGAGCAGCTCGATGGATGGCTGGAGGGCCTGCTCTGATGCGCGAGGACGATATGCTGCGGCGTGGCATTGGCATGACCTCTCAGCGTACCCGGGAGCGGCTGATACAGCGCTTGTGCGAAGAGGGGGTTTCGAACACCAAGGTGCTCGACGTGATCCGTCGTACGCCGCGCCACCTGTTCGTCGACGAGGCGCTGGCGCATCGAGCATACGAAGACACCGCGCTGCCGATCGGCCACAACCAGACCATCTCCCAGCCGTTCATGGTTGCTCACATGAGCGAGCTGTTGCTCGAGGCCGGGCCGCTGGACAAGGTGCTGGAGATTGGCACCGGTTCGGGCTACCAGACGGCGATCCTGGCTCAGCTGGTCGAGCGGGTGTTTTCGGTAGAGCGCATCAAGGTGCTGCAGGACCGGGCCAAAGAGCGCCTGGTGGAGCTTAACCTGCGCAACGTGGTATTCCGCTGGGGTGACGGTTGTGAGGGGTGGCCGGCGCTTGCGCCGTACAACGGCATCATCGTCACCGCCGTGGCGCCGGAAGTGCCACAGGCACTGCTCGACCAACTGGCACCCGGTGGACGCATGGTCATTCCGGTAGGGCCGGCCGGCGAAGCGCAGCAACTGATGCTGATCGTGCGCGAGGAGCATGGATTCTCCCGTCGCGTACTGGGGGCTGTGCGCTTCGTGCCGCTGCTCAATGGGCCTCTGGCCTGAGGCCTGTTGATCTGAGCTGTGCAGGCATGAGGCGCGGTGTATTTTTGTGCCGGTGGCGAATTCTTGTCGCTTCGCCCTGTCTATCAGGCGGTGCGAAGCGCTAACGCACAGCGTGCACCGGGGTTTTGTGCCCGTCTTTTGAACCCGTCTGCCATTACTGGCTGGCTTGGTTATAATTGCAACAATATTGCATTTCTTGTCTTCATATCGATTTTCGGCACCATGAGGGGAGCGCGGGTGGGTCACACAGTCATTCGGCAGCGCAAGGACGGGTCGGGTTTCAAGCTTCTGGTGATTGCATTGGCCATGGGCACGCTTCTGGTGGGTTGCTCAAGCACCAGCAGCAACAGCGCGCGGGTGGTCGACCGCAACAACACCGTGGCCAAGCGCCCGGCGGTGACTTCTGGGCAATACATCGTCAAGCCAGGCGACACCCTGTTCTCCATCGCCTTCCGTTATGGCTGGGACTACAAGGAGCTGGCTGCACGCAACGGCATTCAGGCGCCTTATACCATCCGCCCGGGCCAAGCGATTCGTTTCAGCAGCGGTTCCAGCAGCCGCACCACGGTGGTGTCCAGCCCGTCCTCGTCAAGCCGCACCACGGTCACGCGGCGGCCTGTGGGCAGCACTGCCACGGCGCCTGCCAGCACCAGCAAACCGGCCACGTCGGCGCCTTCCGCCCCTGCCCCTGTGGTCGCTACCGTACCAGCCGCAGAGCGCGCGGTAGGTGGTTGGACCTGGCCTGCCAATGGCGTGCTGATTGGAAAATTTGCTTCAAACGGTAGTTTGAATAAAGGCATTGATATCGCCGGTGATTTGGGACAGCCTGTTTTTGCTGCGTCTGATGGTGCGGTGGTTTATGCCGGGAGTGGTTTGAGGGGCTACGGCGAGCTGATCATCATCAAGCACAGCGACACCTACGTCAGTGCCTACGGTCATAACCGCAGGCTGTTGGTTCGGGAGGGGCAGCAGGTCAAGGCAGGGCAGTCGATTGCTGAAATGGGGTCTACGGGCACAGATCGGGTGAAGCTGCATTTCGAGATTCGCCGCCAGGGCAAACCCGTCGATCCACTCCAGTTCCTGCCACGTCGTTGACCGTTGTACCCGGCCTGTTCCTGTGATGTAGAGGGGACAGGCTCAAGCGCTGCCAGGGAGAAAGGTGCCGCTCGAGTCTGAGTTCGAACTCAGCAAAGGATTATAACAATGGCTCTCAGTAAAGAAGTGCCGGAGTTTGACATCGACGATGACGTCCTCCTGATGGAGACGGGTATCGTTTTGGAAACGGATGTGGTGTCAGACGAACCTGCTGTATCTTCGGTTCGGACGAGGGCCAAATCGGGCTCTTCGCTCAAGCAACACAAGTACATCGATTACAGCAGGGCGCTCGATGCCACCCAGCTGTATCTCAACGAGATTGGTTTCTCGCCGCTGCTTTCGCCGGAAGAAGAAGTGCATTTTGCGCGCTTGTCGCAAAAGGGTGACCCTGCCGGCCGCAAGCGCATGATCGAAAGCAACCTGCGCCTGGTTGTCAAAATTGCCCGTCGTTACGTGAACCGTGGCCTGTCGCTGCTCGACCTGATCGAAGAGGGCAACCTGGGGCTGATCCGTGCGGTCGAAAAGTTCGACCCGGAGCGTGGTTTCCGTTTTTCGACCTACGCGACCTGGTGGATTCGCCAGACCATCGAACGGGCGATCATGAACCAGACTCGCACCATTCGCCTGCCGATCCATGTGGTCAAGGAACTGAACGTCTACCTGCGCGCCGCGCGCGAGCTGACGCAGAAACTCGACCACGAGCCCTCGCCGGAAGAAATCGCCACCTTGCTGGAAAAGCCGGTCGCCGAGGTCAAGCGTATGCTCGGCCTGAACGAACGGGTGTCTTCGGTAGACGTGTCGCTTGGCCCGGATTCGGACAAGACGCTGCTCGATACCCTGACCGACGACCGCCCGACGGACCCGTGCGAACTGCTGCAGGATGACGACCTGTCGCAGAGCATAGACCAGTGGCTGGGTGAGTTGACCGACAAGCAGCGCGAGGTGGTGGTGCGTCGCTTCGGCCTGCGAGGGCATGAAAGCAGTACCCTCGAAGATGTTGGCCTGGAGATTGGCCTGACCCGGGAACGGGTGCGGCAGATTCAGGTAGAAGGGCTGAAGCGTTTGCGTGAGATCCTTGAAAAGAATGGTCTGTCCAGCGAGTCATTGTTCCAGTAGCTAGCCCTGTAACAAAAACGCCCCGATGATCTCGGGGCGTTTTTGTTTGTGGCGAAAAGCGAGTTTCCCTTTCAGATTGCCGGGGCGCATGGCGCCCAGACGCTACCTGGCAAGACACCTATCAAATGTGTACCGCGCTACCCCAGTAACATCGCGTGTAAGCCTTTACTTACTCGTTGTGTAAGCTTTCCATGCAACCTTCAGTAAATCAAAGTCGTTTCCAAAGGCTGAATTTTTACAACCCATTGAAAAGCATGGTTTATTCACCGGTGAGTAAATGTGTCCGCGGAAATACCTTGCAAGCTCCATCGCTTGCTCGCCTGGCTGAACCCGCTAGTATTCGAACTGTGCACAGGGACATGCACAGGCTTTCAGGATGAAGGCCAGGGACATCGCAAGAAGCGATTTCATCAGGATGATGTTTGGGACAAGCAGGGACTACGGAAAAAAATGTGGGCGGGTCAAACCGCCCCTTTTTTTTGCCCGTAGGAAAACAAAAAAGGCCCCGAAGGGCCTTTTTCGCGTCTGGGCGCTATCAGCGCTCCAGGTCGGCAATCTTGCCAGGCTTGCCATCCCATTCTTCAGCGTCCGGCAGGGCGTCCTTACGCTCGGTGATATTCGGCCAGATTTCCGCCAGCTCGGCGTTCAGCTCGATGAAGTTTTCCATGCCAGAAGGCACTTCGTCTTCCGAGAAGATGGCTTGCGCTGGGCACTCCGGCTCGCACAAGGCACAGTCGATGCACTCGTCCGGGTGGATGACCAGGAAGTTCGGGCCTTCGTAGAAGCAGTCCACCGGACAGACTTCCACGCAGTCGGTGTATTTGCATTTGATGCAGTTGTCGGTGACGACGAAGGTCATTTCTAATTCTCTCCTCAGGCGACGGCGGCGGCCCTTCCTCTCAGGGCCGCGCGGTTTACGGGTATGTGGCTGCAGGCCAGGCTAATAACCTGCAGCACCAGCAAACCGCGGCGGATTCTACCAGCTTGTAATGGGCGCCGTTATAACAGGTTCTTTAGTTGATATAGCATTTCGATAGCTTGACGCGGGGTCATGTCGTCCAGCTGCAGCTTGCCCAGCTTCTCGATGGCTGGATGAGGGAGGCTGGCAAACAAGTCGCTCTGGTGTGGCACTTGTGGCGCGTCCTTGGCCTTGTGGGCCGCAGGCTGCTCATGGGGCAGGCTGGTGGTTTCCAGCCGGCCAAGGTGTTCGCGAGCACGCTGGATCACTGCCGTCGGTACGCCGGCCAGCTGTGCAACGGCCAGGCCGTAGCTTTGGCTGGCAGGGCCGGGTAGCACGTGGTGCAGGAACACGATGCGTTCATTGTGCTCGGTGGCGTTCAGGTGCACGTTGGCCACCAGCGGCTCGCTCTCCGGCAGCACGGTCAGTTCGAAGTAGTGGGTGGCGAACAGTGTGTAGGCACGCAGCTGGGCCAGGCGCTCGGCGGCGGCCCAGGCCAGCGACAGGCCATCGAAGGTGCTGGTACCGCGGCCCACTTCGTCCATCAGCACCAGGCTGCGGTCGGTGGCGTTGTGCAGGATGTTGGCGGTCTCGCTCATCTCCACCATGAAGGTCGAGCGCCCGCCGGCCAGGTCGTCACTGGAGCCGATGCGGGTGAAGATGCGGTCGACCAGCGACAGCTCGCAGCTGGCTGCCGGCACGAAGCTACCGATGTGGGCCAGGAGCACGATAAGCGCAGTCTGGCGCATGTAGGTCGATTTACCGCCCATGTTAGGGCCGGTGATGATCAGCATGCGCGTACTGTTGTCCAGGCCCAGGTCGTTGGCCACGAACGGCGTGGTCAGTACCTGTTCCACCACCGGGTGGCGGCCCTGCTCGATGCGCAGGCAAGGCTCGTCGACAAAGCGTGGGCAGCTCAGGTCGAGGTTCAGTGCGCGCTCGGCCAAGTTGCTGAGCACATCCAGTTCGGCCAGGGCGGCGGCGCTGTCCTGCAGCGGTGCCAGGTGGCTGATCAGGGTTTCCAGCAGCGCGTCGTAGAGCATCTTCTCGCGGGCCAGGGCGCGGCTCTTGGCCGACAATGCCTTGTCCTCGAACGCCTTGAGCTCCGGGGTGATGAAGCGCTCGGCGCCTTTGAGGGTCTGGCGGCGGATGTAGTCGCCCGGGGCCTGCTCGGCCTGCTTGGTCGGCAGTTCGATGAAGTAGCCGTGCACGCGGTTGTAGCCGACCTTGAGGTTGGCAAGGCCGGTGCGGGCCTTTTCCCGGGTTTCCAGGTCGATCAGGAACTGGCCGGCGTTCTCGCTGATTGCCAGCAGCTCGTCCAGTTCGTTGTCATAGCCGGCTTTCAGTACACCGCCGTCGCGGATCACCGCCGGCGGGTTATCGATGATCGCCCGCTCCAACAGGCTGGCCAGTTCCGGATAGGTACCGGTAATGGCCGCCAGACGCGCCAGGTGCGGCGCTTCGAGCTCGGTCATGGCGTTCTGCAGCTCTGGCAACGCGCCCAGCGCATCGCGCAGGCGTGCCAGGTCGCGCGGGCGGGCATTGCGCAGGCCAATACGGGCGAGGATCCGCTCGATATCGCCAATCTCCTTCAGCTGCGGCTGCAGCTTCTCGAAGCGGTAGCTGTCGAGCAGGCAGCGGATCGAGTCCTGGCGTGCTTGCAGCACCTTGAGGTCGCGCAGTGGGCGGTTCAGCCAGCGGCTCAGCAGGCGGCTGGCCATGGCGGTCTGGCAGCGGTCGATCACCGATTGCAGGGTGTTGTCGCGCCCGCCGGCCAGGTTGATGTCCAGCTCCAGGTTGCGGCGGCTGGCCCCATCGAGGATGACCGTATCGTCCAGGCGCTCGTGGCGCAGGCTGCGCAGGTGCGGCAGCGCGGTGCGCTGGGTTTCCTTGGCGTAGGTCAGCAGGCAGCCGGCGGCACCGATGGCCAGGGTCAGCTTGTCACAGCCGAAGCCCTTGAGGTCCTTGGTCGCGAACTGTTGGCACAGGGCCTTGCGTGCCGAGTCGCGGTCGAAGTCCCAGGGGGCGCGGCGGCGGGCGCCTGGGCGTTTTTCCGCAGGCAGGTCCCGTGGCCAGTCGTCGGGGATCAACAGCTCGACCGGGTTCAGGCGCTCGAGTTCGGCCAGCAGGTTTTCCCAGCCCTTGATTTCTTGCACGCTGAAATTGCCGCTGGTGATGTCCAGTACCGCCAGGCCGAACAGTCGCTCGTCACCGAGCAGTGCGGCAATCAGGTTGTCGCGGCGCTCGTCGAGCAGTGCCTCGTCGCTGACCGTGCCGGGGGTGATGATGCGCACCACCTGGCGCTCCACCGGGCCCTTGCTGGTGGCGGGGTCGCCGATCTGCTCACAGATCACCACCGATTCGCCGAGCTTGACCAGCTTGGCCAGGTAGCCCTCCAGCGAATGGAACGGAATCCCGCACATGGGGATGGACTGGCCGGCCGACTGACCGCGGGCGGTCAGGGTGATATCCAGCAGTTTCGCGGCCTTTTTCGCATCTTCGTAGAAGATCTCGTAGAAGTCGCCCATGCGGTAGAACATCAGCTGGTCCGGGTGCTGGTTTTTCAGCTTCCAGTACTGCTGCATCATCGGTGTGTGTGCGGAAAGATCTGACATTCAGGGCCTTACAGGGGGGATCTGGTTGGCGATGGTAAACCCGTAATGGTACAGGCTTTTTCGTTGCGATGCAGGCACGTGCTTTGGGGCATGCGCGCAGTCTGGCGGGCAATGGTGGAGCTGCACCGCGTAACCCTCTAGAATGCGCGCCCCTCGACGAATGCCCCTAGCCCTGATCTGCAAGATGAATGTGTCCAGCCCTGTCCCTTATGTAACGCAACAGCTGATCTACCTCCTTTATGGCAAGTGCCGGATCTATCAGCTGGAGGCAAAACTTAGCATCCTTACCGCCCTGGCTCGTTGCAAGCCGGCTGAGTTGCCGGTGATCCGCGTGCTTACCGACCAGCCACAGGCCTTTGCCGGCTGGCCGGTGGAAGTGATCACACTGGACGAGCAGACCTTGCAGGCCTGGGCCGGCGACGGCGGCTACACCCATCGGCGCAAGGCCTGCGCCATTGCCCAGGCCGGGCAGTGGGCGGACAAGACCGTGTTCATCGATACCGATACGGTATTTCTGCAGTCGCCGCAAAAGCTGTTCCGCCAGGTCGATACCGGGCAATTCTTGGTCGACGAGGTGGAAATGAGCTGGGCCGAGGCCTCGCGCAGCAGCTATTACCGCAGCTTCGTCGAGGGGCTTGCGGAGTCGGGCGAAGCACCGGCCGATGACTTGCGGCTGTGTAACAGCGGTGTCATGGGCTTTACCCGCGACAACGTTGGCATCGCCGAGCGCGCCATCGTCCGGATTGACGACTGGACGCCGTATGCCCGTGACTTGCATACGATCGAGCAGATCGCCTTTTCCTTCGAATTGCATGGCGCGCCGATCAACGAGGCGCGCGGCGTGATCAGCCATTACTTTGCGATGAAGCAGTACGTGCATGCCATTCTAGAAATCTTCTTTGCCCGGCATGGCGAGCATTTTCATTCGAAGATGCCAGGTCTGGCCCTGAAGGTGCCGGCACATCGCCCGGTGCCCTCGTGGTTGGCTCGGCTCTCGGTGAAATGGAGCCTCAAGCATGTACCCCGGGAACTGCGTGGCATCGGCCGCAAGTTGCTCTACGGCAGTGTGATGAGTGGTGATGACTACCAGCGCGCGTGCAAGGTGGTCTGGTGGCGTTCGGCAATCGAGGACATGCGCACGCTGGGCGGCTTTGACTGGAGCCGGGAGTGGCCTGACGGGCTGCCGCGGCTGGGGCAGCGTGACGAACTGGCGTTCAGCGAAATCGCCCGGGCCAGCCTGAAAGTTTCCTGAGCCAGAGCCCGAAGCAGGGTGGTAGGGTAGAGAGCCGCCCTCAAGGAGCACCCTGCATGGACCCGATCACCACGCTCGCCACCCGCCTGGGTGAGCACCTGCGCCGATTCAATGCGCAGGTAACTACCGCCGAATCATGCACCGGTGGTGGCATTGCCGAAGCCATCACCCGCATACCTGGCAGCTCGGCCTGGTTCGAAGCCGGTTACGTCACCTATTCCAATGCCCAGAAAACCCGCCAGTTGGGGGTGCCTGAAGCGTTGTTCGGTCAGGTGGGGGCAGTCAGCCAGGAAGTGGTCGAAGCCATGGTCCGTGGGGCTCAGGCTGCCAGTGGCGCACGGTTTGCCGTGGCGGTGAGTGGTGTGGCCGGGCCGGACGGCGGCTCGCCAGCCAAACCAGTGGGCACTGTGTGGCTGGCCTGGGGTGACGGTAGCCGGGTGTTCAGCGAGCGTCGGCAGTTCGACGGTGACCGCGAGGCGGTGCGCCGACAGACGGTGATCGCCGCGTTAGACGGCTTGTTACAGCTTGGTGCCGAGTAAATCGACGACAGGGGTTTGCGCGGGCGTCTGCCTGTGGAATAATACTGGCTACTTATACAGGTATTCCGGCCGTCAGGGCCAAGTCGAACACGTGAGGATTTCAATGGACGACAACAAGAAGCGCGCCTTGGCTGCGGCCCTGGGTCAGATCGAACGCCAATTCGGTAAAGGCGCGGTCATGCGCATGGGTGACCATGAGCGTCAAGGCATTCCGGCCATCTCCACCGGCTCGCTGGGCCTGGATATCGCCCTGGGCATCGGTGGTCTGCCAAAAGGCCGTATCGTCGAGATCTACGGCCCGGAATCGTCGGGTAAGACCACGCTGACCCTGTCTGTCATCGCTGAAGCGCAGAAGAACGGTGCTACCTGCGCCTTCGTCGACGCTGAACATGCCCTTGACCCTGAGTACGCCGGCAAGCTGGGCGTCAACGTCGATGACCTGCTGGTTTCGCAGCCGGACACCGGTGAGCAGGCCCTTGAAATCACCGACATGCTGGTGCGTTCCAATGCGGTCGACGTGATCATTGTCGACTCCGTTGCCGCGCTGGTACCGAAGGCTGAGATCGAAGGCGAGATGGGTGACATGCATGTGGGCCTGCAGGCCCGCCTGATGTCCCAGGCGCTGCGCAAGATCACCGGTAACATCAAGAACGCGAACTGCCTGGTCATCTTCATCAACCAGATCCGTATGAAGATCGGTGTGATGTTCGGCAGCCCGGAAACCACTACCGGTGGTAACGCCCTGAAGTTCTATGCTTCGGTCCGTCTGGACATCCGTCGTACCGGCGCGGTCAAGGAAGGCGACGAAGTGGTCGGCAGCGAAACCCGCGTCAAGATCGTCAAGAACAAGGTCTCGCCTCCGTTCCGTCAGGCTGAGTTCCAGATTCTTTACGGGAAAGGTATCTACCGTAACGGCGAGATCATTGATCTGGGGGTATCTCAGGGCTTGGTCGAGAAGTCCGGTGCCTGGTACGCCTACCAGGGCAACAAGATCGGTCAAGGCAAAGCCAACGCTGCCAAGTACCTGGCTGAGAACCCGGCTATTGGTGCCGAGATCGAGAAGCAGATTCGTGAGAAGTTGCTGAAAGCGGGTGCTGCTGCTGAAGCCGGCAAAGCTGCTGCTGCCGAAGCTGATGCCGATGACATGGCCGACGCTGACGCCGGTTATTGATTGCGCAGTAGATAGCCGAATATGTCTGCCGTACTCGACACCCCCGTCGCCATCCGGCGGACAGCCATGGACCTGCTTGCACGACGTGAGCACGGTCGAGTCGAGCTGACGCGCAAGTTGCGTCAGCGCGGCGCTTCGGACGAGTTGATCGAGCCTGAACTCGATCGGCTCGCCGAAGAAGGGCTGCTTAGTGAAGCCCGCTACCTCGAGAGTTTCATTCGTTATCGTTCCGGCTCTGGCTATGGCCCTGCGCGTATTCGCGAAGAGCTGTGTCAGCGTGGTTTGGCGCGTGCAGATATCGACCAGGCCCTGCGTGAAAGCGAGGTGAATTGGGGCGAGCGTATGCGAGATGTGTGGCAGCGCAAGTTTGCCGGGCAGCGCCCGCAAGATCCGCGCAGCCGCGCCCAGCAGACCCGGTTCCTGGCTTACCGTGGGTTCCCCATGGACATGATCGGCCGCCTGCTCAGCGGGCGTGATCTCGACGATTATTGACGCTCGAAACCACAGTGGCACGTGCACGTCGCGGATAATCTGTTTTGCCAAATGCCCCAGGCTGTCTCCATTCCATTGTAGGCGCGGGTTCACCCGCGAATACGGTGGCGGCTGCGACGGCGAATGGCCGGGGAGATTGGGCAGCAGGTCCGGCCCTTTCGCGGGTAAACCCGCTCCTACGACGGTCTGCGGCCAACAACCAATCCGGTGCAGGAGCAGCCTGAGGTTGCTCCGGCAGGTATCACGCGAGCTGTTACAGCGAAACCTCAACTCACTTTCAGCGCCTGCCTGGCCCTCTGCGTGGTATGCATGGGTTGCGGCTTGGCCCAGTTCTCCGGCAGGTTGATGAAATCCACCAGCTCACGCAAGCGGCCCTGATCTCGGCCGTTGAAGGCGAATGAAAGGCGGGTCAGATGGCTGTAATTGCCAACTTCGTGCTCGGCACTGCTATCCGCTTGCTGGTGATATTTGCCACTCAGGCGCAAATCGGCAAACCCTTCCTGAATGTCATACAACGCCGCTTCGCTGAGCGCATGGTGCATGCGGATCACGAACTGGCTCTTCAGCCAGCGGCTGGAGTGGTAGTTGCTGTAGAACTGGTTGATTTCCTCAACCGCTTCGTCAGCGCTGTGTACCAGGCGCACCAGCTTCAGGTCGCTGGGCAGGATGTAGCGGTTTTCTTCCAACTGGCGGCTGATGAAGTCCAGGCAGTCACGCCAGAAGCTGCCACCCGGTGAGTCCAGCAGCACCACCGGCACCAGTGGGCTTTTGCCGGTCTGGATCAGGGTCAGCACTTCCAGCGCTTCATCCAGGGTGCCGAAGCCGCCAGGGCACAGCACCAGGCCATCGGCCTCCTTGACGAAGAACAGCTTGCGGATGAAGAAAAAGTGGAACGGCAGTAGTTTGTCGGTACCGTTCACCGTCGGGTTGGCATGTTGTTCGAAGGGTAAGGTGATGTTGAAACCCAGGCTGTGCTCGCTGCCGGCGCCTTCGTGGGCGGCCGCCATGATGCCGCCGCCGGCGCCGGTGATAACCATCAGGTCGGAGCGCGCCAGAGTGGCACCTAGCTCGCGGGCCAGCGCGTACATCGGATGCTCGAGCGGGGTGCGTGCCGAGCCGAACACGGTCACTTTGCGTCGGCCCTTGTAGCGCTGCAGGGTGCGGAACGACTGGTCCAGTTCGCGCAGGGCCTGCAGGGTGATCTTGGCGCTCCAGCGGTCGCTGTCGTCATGGGCCATGCGCAGGATGGTCAGCATCATGTCGCGGTAGAGCGGCAGGTTAGGGCTGTTGGGGGCAACCAGTTGCAGTTGTGCTTCGATATTGCTCAGGTCGATATTGTTGTCGCGGAAATGGCTGAACAGCAGTTCATTCGAATGGTAAGGCATGCGACGTCTCCTTCTGCACCAATACCTCTGACCTCAATCTAGACCCTTGCGCCCGATCGTGCCGAGGTGTTCGGCGCAGCCGCCTGTCGGCCTGCGGCCATCGGCAGCACGGGTTTGGTTAACTGGTAGAGTGAAACGTGTCGATGCAGGAGGTGGCGGTATGCATCGCTTGGTCATCGAAGTGGACTGGCAGCTCTACCAGCAGCTGGAGAACGCGGCCCAGGTGCATCACCTGAGCCTTGAAGCCGAGTGCCGCCGCAGGCTGTCGGGGCTGGAGTGTCGGTCGCGATACTTGCAGGCGCTGTTGGCGGAGATGCGCGCCGATGCCGTTGAAGGGCGCTGGCGCGCTCATGAGGACGAGAAGGTGTAGCGTTAACGCTGTGCTTACTTCTTCTTGTTGCCGGCCACGCAGCTGGCGTTGTCGAAGGCTTGGTCCATGACTGGCTGGTTGGTCTTGTAGACCGTAAAGCGGTAGACCATGACGGCGCCCTTGGACATCAGGTTGCGGAAGCCGTTGTTGCGGCACACGCTGTCGCCGAGCTGGCTACGCACCTGCTCAGGGTTGGCCTGCATGCGCGCTGCGTGGCTCTGGCGTACGCTCAGGTGGTTGACCAGCGCCTTGCCTTCAACGGTGTAACCCTGATCGAGGATGTCCTCGTTGATTGCGCGTGGGGTGCCGACGCTGCTCTCTTTGGCGACCTTCTGCAGCAGGGTGTTCAGGTCGTAATCCTGCTTGGATGCCGCCTGGGCTGCCAGAGGCAGGGCCAGCAGCAGGCTCAGGGCGGGGGCGATAAGGCGCAGCATGAATCTCTCCTGGTTCGATGACTGGCGCTTTGACATGCGCGGGTCAACGGCGTTCCGTAAAATTGCGCGTGGCGAGGACCGGCACGGTAGAAACCCGATTATAAGGAGCGCATTGCCGGCTGCACAGCAATTGCCACCTGTTCTGGTAGACTGGCCGCCTTGTTTTCTCCGAGTCATCCTTGTGCCCATTTCCAATCTGTCCAGAGGCCTGCCGGCATGAGCCATGCGGTAGCGCGTCTGCGCGCCGAACGCCTGGCCCGCAGCAACAAGCCTTTCATCGCCCGTGGCTCGCGTGCCGAGCGTTGCCCGGATTGCCGGGTCATCGCCACCCATTGCCTGTGTGCCTGGAAGCCTAGGGTGCAGGCCGACGCAGGTGTGTGCCTGCTGATGCACGACACCGAGCCGCTGAAACCCACCAACACCGGCTGGTTGATTGCCGACCTGATTGAAGACACCTGGGCCTTCGGCTGGTTGCGCACTGCGGTTGACGAGCGCCTGCTGGCCTTGCTCGATGACCCGCGCTGGCAGCCCTATATCGTTTTCCCGGGCGAGTTCGTTGCCCAGGAGCGGGTGGTCAGCGAGGTGGTGCGCGAGCCGGGCAAGCGTCCACTGTTCATCCTGCTGGATGCCACCTGGACCGAAGCGCGCAAGATGTTCCGCAAAAGCCCGTACCTGGACCGCTTCCCGGTGTTGAGCCTGCAAGCCGAGCAGATGTCGCGCTACCGCCTGCGGCGCTCCAAGCGCGATGATCATTTCTGTACGGCAGAAGTTGCGGCCATGTGCCTGGACCTTGCTGGCGATAGCCAGGCTTCGCAGGCGCTGGATGCTTACCTTGATGTGTTCAGCCTGCATTACCTGAGCGGCAAACGGCGGCTACCGCTTGACGAGCAGGACGACACCCACCAGCGTTTGCATACCTTCCTATAGTCCAAGGGGCACAACCCCTGCTTTGGTTCATAATGACGGAGCTGGCAGCCAGGGTGGGCGAGACGGCAGGGCGATTGGCTTGATCTCCCTTGACCGTGCTCGGCATCCTTGGCGCCGATTCCCCGCCGGGCGCTTCCCTTCCACTCGAGTGCCTGGCACAGAACAGGATCCTTAGATCGATGGCCACATACGAAATCCTGATTGCCGATGACCACCCACTGTTCCGTGGCGCCCTGCGCCAGGCCGTTACCCTCGGGCTTGGCCCCGATGTGCGTCTGGTCGAAGTCGCGAGCATTGCCGAACTGGAAACCCGCCTGAGCGAAAAAGCCGACTGGGACCTAGTGCTGCTGGACTTGAACATGCCGGGTGCCTACGGTTTTTCCGGTCTGGTGCTGCTCCGCGGGCAGTACCCGCAGATCCCCGTGGTGATGGTTTCGGCACAGGAAGAGGCCGCCGTGGTGGTCAAGTCCCGCGAGTTTGGCGCCAGTGGTTTCATTCCCAAGTCCAGCACCCTGGAAGTGATCCAGGATGCGGTGCGCAAGGTGCTTGATGGTGAGGTCTGGTGGCCGCCGCAGGCGTTCGAAAAGGTCGATGTTTCGGCCGAGGCCAAGGCCGCCAGCGAAGGCTTGGCCAGCCTCACGCCGCAGCAGTTCCGCGTACTGACCATGGTCTGCGAAGGCTTGCTGAACAAGCAGATCGCCTATGAGCTGAGCGTGTCGGAAGCGACCATCAAGGCCCACGTGACCGCGATCTTCCGCAAGCTGGGCGTGCGTACCCGGACCCAGGCTGCATTGCTGCTGCAACAACTTGAATCGGTTGCCAGCAACTGACTGCGCATGGCTTCACGCTTTTTTGACCCGAGCCGGTCTAGTCTGCTGGCCTTTCTGCTGTGAAGTGACTCACATGACATCGCCATTCAAGGGCCAGACCGGCCTCAAACGCATCTTCAACGCCGCTGGTTACTCGCTGGACGGTCTGCGTGCCGCCTTCAAGGGCGAAGCCGCATTCCGCCAGCTGGTGCTGCTCAACGTGGTGCTGATCCCGGTCGCCTTCTGGCTGCCGGTCAGCCGCGCCGAGCGAGCAATCATGATCGCCGTTTGCCTGTTGGGGCTGATCGTCGAGCTGTTCAACTCGGCGGTGGAGGCGGCCATTGATCGCATTTCGCTGGAGCGCCACCCGCTGTCGAAAAATGCCAAGGACATGGGCAGCGCCGCACAGTTGGTGGCACTGACCATGGTGGCGCTGGTGTGGGGAGTGATCCTGCTTTAAGCGATCGGCGGCAGCACGATCTCGTCACTGCGGGTAAAGCCCGCAGTGAAGCTGCGGCATAGCTCCAGAAACTCACGCATGGCCGAGGTCTGGTACTTCTGTTTGTGCCAGATGAAGTAGAACTGGCGCAGCAGGTCCAGCTCTGGTGTTTCCACAGGTACCAGGCTGCCACGGCGGAAGGCGTCGCGCAGGGCCAGACGTGAAATGCAACCGATGCCCAGGCCCGACTCCACCGCGCGCTTGATCGCTTCGGTGTGCTCCAGCTCCAGGCGAATATTAAGGTTGGCGCGGTGATGGCGCATGGCCTGGTCGAAGGTCAGGCGCGTGCCTGAGCCTTGTTCGCGCAGGATCCACGCCTCCTGCGAAAGGCTTTCGATATCGGCGCGGCCCAGTTTCGCCAGTGGGTGCTGTGGCGCACAGAACACCACCAGTTCGTCCTCGACCCACGGCTGAACTTCCAGGTCGGGGTGATTGCAGTCACCTTCGATTAGACCCAGATCAATTTCGTAGTGCGCGACCTGTTGCACGATATGCGCAGTATTTTGAACATGCAGTTTTACCTGGCTTTCCGGGTGTGTCTGCATGTAGTTGCCGATCAGCAGGGTGGCCAGGTAGTTGCCGATGGTGAGGGTGGCGCCGACCGCCAGTGAGCCGAAACCGGATTTGCCGTTGAGCAGGTCTTCGATTTCCTTGGCCTGGTCAAGCAGGGCGACTGCTTGTGGCAGCAATTGATGTCCCAGGGCATTGAGGGCCAGGCGTTTGCCGGCACGGTCGAACAGCTGGCAGCTCGATTGCCGCTCCAGTTCCGTGATAGAGGTACTGGCGGCCGACTGCGACAGCGCCAACAGGCTGGCGGCCCGAGAGACGCTTTGGTGCTGGGCGACGGCGACGAAGACTTGCATTTGACGGAGTGTGAATCGCATATCGATATAACCGATAACACATATCTTGATAATCCAGTTAACAGATATTGTCGCTGCCCCTAAACTATTGCGCAACTGTGCGCTTTGCGCGCGCGTTTTTCTTCAGGAGCCCCATCGATGAGCAACATGAACCACGAACGTGTCCTCAGTGTGCACCACTGGAACGACACCCTGTTCAGCTTCAAGTGCACCCGCGACCCGGGCCTGCGCTTCGAGAACGGTCAGTTCGTGATGATCGGCCTGCAGCAGGACAACGGCCGTCCGCTCATGCGTGCCTACTCCATCGCTTCGCCAAACTGGGAAGAGCACCTCGAATTCTTCAGCATCAAGGTGCCGGATGGCCCGCTGACCTCGCAGCTGCAGCACCTGAAGGAAGGCGATGAGATCATCATCAGCAAGAAGCCTACCGGCACCCTGGTGCTCGACGACCTGAATCCTGGCAAGCACCTGTACCTGCTGAGCACCGGTACTGGCCTGGCGCCGTTCATGAGCGTCATCCAGGACCCGGAAACCTACGAGCGCTTTGAAAAAGTGATCCTGGTGCACGGCGTGCGCTACGTTAACGAAGTGGCCTACCGCGAGTTCATCACCGAGCACCTGCCGCAGAACGAGTTCTTCGGTGAGTCGGTTCGCGACAAGCTGATCTACTACCCGACCGTGACCCGCGAGCCGTTCGAAAACCAGGGCCGTCTGACCGACCTGATGCGCAGCGGCAAGCTGTTCAGTGACATCGGCCTGCCGCCGATCAACCCGCAAGACGACCGCGCGATGATCTGTGGCAGCCCGAGCATGCTCGACGAGACCAGCGAAGTGCTGGACAGCTTCGGCCTGAAGATCTCCCCGCGCATGCGCGAGCCGGGTGACTACCTGATCGAGCGTGCCTTCGTCGAGAAGTAAGGCGCAGGCGGGTACAGGAAGGCGACTCTCGGGTCGCCTTTCTTATGCCTGGGATGTGTGCATTGCCTGTTCCGGCCCTTTCGCGGGTAAACCCGCTCCTACGGGTGCAGCGCACGTCCCGGGAATTGCACAAACCCCGTAGGAGCGGGCTTGCCCGCGAAAGGACCGGTGCAAGCGACCCCCGATCTATTCGACCCGCGTCTCGCCGCTGTACACCAAGATTTCCCTGCACCGCTTGCACAGGTATCGCCGCCCTTGGTGCACCAGCTTGTGCCGCTGCGCGGTAAACGGGAAGTCGCTTTGCGGGCACGGGCAGCGGTAGATGTAGCGGGTCACTGCGCGCCGTTGCACGTCATAGTTGTGGCAACGATTGGGCGGCAGTTCATACACCCCGCGCATGATCAACTGCCACTCTTCACCATGGGCCTGGATGCGGTCGCCAAACAGCTGGTGGGCAACCAGGTGTGCCACTTCATGGGCCACGGTCTGGCGCAGGAAGTCTTCCTGGTTTTCGCGGTAGAGCTGCAGGTTGAAGCGCAGCAGATTCTCGTGCAGGTGGGCGACGCCGGCTTTTTGCCCGCGCAGTTTGAAGCTGACTTC
Source organism: Pseudomonas sp. NBRC 111139 (assembly GCF_001753955.1). Classification (NCBI taxonomy): domain Bacteria; kingdom Pseudomonadati; phylum Pseudomonadota; class Gammaproteobacteria; order Pseudomonadales; family Pseudomonadaceae; genus Pseudomonas; species Pseudomonas sp. NBRC 111139. The sequence continues at coordinate 59,581 of NZ_BCBP01000037.1, read as the reverse complement.
GGGGCGCGGGAAGCGGCGTTTGAAAAAGGCTTCGGCTTGCTGGTAACAGGTTTCGACGCGTTGTTTGAGCTGCTCGGGCATGGCGGGGCGGTTCTCCTGACCAGGCATTATGCCGCAAGCGCAGATGGCTTGCCGAGTCACCGGTCAGTGCACAGCCAGAGGCCGCCTTGCGGCGGCCTCTGGTTGATGCCCCAGTGTTGGTTCGGTCTGTTCTAGTTGGTGTAGACGGGCCCCACGCCCAGTCCCCAGATAATCACGGTAGCGGCCATGATTGCCACCAGTACCACCAAGCCCACTGCCAGCACCGAGCTGGAGAACAGGAAGCCTTCATCCGACGGTATGTTCATGAACGTCGGCAAGCCGACATACAGCAGGTACACCGTGTAGCAGATGGCGGCAGTGCCGATCAGCATGCCCAGCCACAGGTGCGGGTAAAGCGCCGCCAGGCCACCGATGAACAAGGGGGTGGCGGTGTAGGTGGCAAAAGCGATGCATTGCGCCATGGACGGGTTGGCATCGTAGGTGCGGGCCATCCAGTGGATGAATGCGCCCATTACCGCCACCCCGGCGAGCATGGCCAGGTAGGACATGATGCTCATCCAGATTGCGCTTTCCATGGTCAGCATCACTGCTGGCCGGTCACCGATCACCCAGCCCACCTGGGTAGTGCCAATAAACGCCGAAACGGCAGGAATCGCCGCGAGGATCAGGGTGTGCGTCAGGTACATGTGGCTGATGGTTTCTTCTTCGCCACGAATCTCCCGCCATTCCTGATCGGGATGGGTAAACAGCCCCACAACGTGATGAATCATGCCGATCACTCCTCTCAATGTTGCCAAACGCCCCCCAATATGGAGCGCAAGCGGCCCGAGGCCCTAACACCGATGCAAGCGGTAATGTGGCCTTATGTCGCAGTATAGGAAGCCGTTACCCACATAAACCGCGCTTTTTAGAGCAAATTGCGCTGTAAGCCGTGCTGTTGATTACATTGAAGTCTTTATCGGAATGCCTACAGCGGCGTCGCGTTTGTGCGTAAAATAGCCGGCTTTTGTCACACCTCGCGGATCCAAGCGCTATGGGCACCCTCTCGGTCAACCAGAACAAACTGCAAAAACGCCTGCGTCGTCTCGCTGGCGAAGCCATCACCGACTACAACATGATCGAGGATGGCGACAAGGTCATGGTCTGCCTGTCCGGCGGCAAGGACAGCTACACCATGCTCGACGTTCTGTTGCACCTGCAGAAGGTGGCACCGATCACGTTCGAGATCGTTGCGGTGAACATGGACCAGAAACAGCCGGGCTTCCCTGAGCACGTATTGCCGGCTTACCTCAAGGAACTGGGGGTCGAGTACCACATCGTCGAGAAGGATACCTACTCGGTGGTAAAGGAGCTGGTACCCGAAGGCAAGACCACTTGCTCGCTGTGTTCGCGCCTGCGCCGCGGTACCCTGTACACCTTCGCCGACGAAATCGGCGCTACCAAGATGGCGCTGGGGCACCACCGCGACGACATCGTCGAAACCTTCTTCCTCAACATGTTCTTCAACGGCGCGCTCAAGGGCATGCCGCCGAAGCTGCGCGCCGACGATGGCCGCAACGTGGTGATCCGCCCGCTGGCGTACTGCAGCGAGAAGGACATCCAGGCCTACTCGGACATGAAGGCATTCCCGATCATCCCGTGCAACCTGTGCGGCTCGCAGGAAAACCTGCAGCGCCAGGTGGTCAAGGACATGCTGGTGGAGTGGGAACGCAAGCACCCGGGCCGTACCGAGAGCATCTTCCGTGCCCTGCAGAACGTGGCACCGTCGCAGCTGGCCGACCGGAACCTGTTTGACTTCACCAGCCTGAAGATTGACGAAAGCGCTACCCCGCGCTTCCTCGACGTGCTGAACATCTGAGCCCATGCGTGATTACCCGTGGTTGCATGAGTATTGTCTGAACCGCTTTGGTTCGGCCCAGGCGCTGGAGGCTTTCCTGCCGCAGCCGCGCACGCCGGCGCAACTGCGCAACATCAGTGACGACCGCTACCTGTCGACACTGGCCCTGCGCGTGTTCCGCGCGGGGCTCAAGCACAGCCTGGTGGATGCCAAGTGGCCGGCGTTCGAGCAGGTGTTCTTCGGCTTCGACCCGGAGAAAGTGGTGCTGATGGGCGCCGAGCATCTGGAGCGGTTGATGCAGGATGAGCGCATTATCCGCCACCTGGGCAAGCTCAAGAGCGTGCCGCGCAATGCGCAAATGGTGCTGGACATCGCCAAGGCGCATGGCAGTTTTGGTGCGTTCATCGCCGACTGGCCAGTGACCGACATTGTCGGCTTGTGGAAGTACCTGGCCAAGCACGGCAACCAGTTGGGCGGGTTGTCGGCACCACGGTTCTTGCGCATGGTCGGCAAGGACACGTTCATCCCGACCGATGACATGGCAGCGGCGTTGATTGCGCAGAAGGTGATCGACAAGCAGCCGACCAGCCAGCGCGACCTGGCTCTGGTGCAGCAGGCGTTCAACCAGTGGCATGCAGAGAGCGGACGGCCGCTGTGCCAGTTGTCGGTGATGCTGGCGCATACCGTCAACCATTGAGCCTTGTGTTGCTCCCATTCGCGGGCACGCCCGCTCCCACAGGAATCGCACCGCACTTAAGGCCTGTGCAGTACCTGTGGGAGCGGGCGTGCCCGCGAAAAATCTAACTGCCTTCGCCTGCCATGCGCCGTTCATGCTGGAACTTCCAGCGCACGTACAGTAGCCCGGCAATAAACAGCCCCAGGCTCACCAGCACTTCAAGCCAGCCGAATACCGCCCGCGACGGGTCGAACGCTGCCAGCACGCCCTTGATGAAATAGATATTCACCACGAAGCAGGTCCAGGCATGCGCCCGGGCGCTGCCTTTCAGCATGCCGGGCAACAGCAACAGCAACGGCACCAGTTCGATCGCCAGGATCACCTCGACCCGGGCCCCATGCAGGTTGGCGAACCACAGGTTGTTCACCACCAGCAGGGCGATCAGGCCGAAGAAGCATGCCAGGCTCAATGCCCGCGTCAGGCGCAGGCGGGGTACCAGCCATTGGACCGGCGGCAATGCCTTGGGCTTTCTAGCCACGCGCCGCCTCCAGGGCCTTGGCCGTGGTCGCCAGGCGTTGGCCCAGGGCACGGCACAGGGCGATTTCGTGCGGGTCGAGTTCGCGCTTGCCATCGGCGCCTGCGTGGTGGCTGGCGCCATAAGGCGTGCCGCCGCCACGGGTCTCGAGCAGCGCCGACTCGCTGTAGGGCAGGCCCATCACCAGCATGCCGTGGTGCATCAGCGGCAGCATCATCGACAGCAGGGTGGTTTCCTGGCCGCCGTGCAGGCTGGCGGTGGAGGTGAACACGCCAGCCGGTTTGCCGACCAGCTCACCGCCTAGCCAAAGGCTGCTGGTGCCATCGAGGAAGTACTTGAGTGGCGCTGCCATGTTGCCGAACCGGGTCGGGCTGCCCAGTACCAGGCCAGCGCAGTGGCGCAGGTCGTCAAGGGTGGCGTACAGCGCGCCACTGGCCGGAATATCCGGGGCCACCGCTTCGCATTCGGTGGAAATCGCTGGCACCGTACGCAGGCGTGCCTCCATGCCGGCCAGCTCGATACCGCGGGCGATGTGCCGGGCCATTTCGCTGGTCGCGCCATGGCGGCTGTAATACAGCACCAGGATGTAGGGCGCGCTCACGGCAGGATCTCCAGCACCTTTTCCGGCGGGCGACCGACCACGGCCTTGTCACCGGCAACCAGGATCGGCCGCTCGATCAGTTTGGGGTGCTGGGCCATGGCCTCGATCAGTTGCGCGTCGGTCAGTGCCGGGTCGGCCAGGTTCAGCGTTTTGTATTCGTCCTCGCCGCTGCGCAGCAATTGACGCGGGGCGATGCCCAGCTTGCCGAGCAGGGCCTTGAGGGTGACCGCGTCGGGCGGAGTTTCCAGGTAGCGCACGATGGTCGGGGCCAAGCCGCGGGCTTCGAGCAGTTCCAGGGCGCCGCGGGATTTCGAGCAGCGCGGGTTATGATAGAGCGTGAGATCAGTCATGTCGGGTCGCATCCAGCTGGGTGTGGCGGCTATTCTAACCGCAGCGACTGACCAATTTGCTTTAAAACTCGAGAAGGATTGACCCATGGCAAGGCGTCTGGCAGCAGTACTGGCCATCACCGCGAGCCTGTTGCTCGGTGGTTGCGGTGCCGATTACGGCGTGGACCAACACGGTAATACGGTTAAGGCCGAACAGATCGAAGGGCACTGGCTGGTGCTCAACTACTGGGCTGAATGGTGCGGACCGTGCCGTACCGAAATCCCGGAACTGAATGCGGCGGCCAAGCAATGGGCGGCTGAGGGCATCAAGGTGGTGGGGGTGAACTTCGACGGTTTGCAGGGGCAGGACCTGAAGCAGGCTGCCGAAACCCTGGGTATCGGTTTCACCGTGCTCGCCCAGGACCCGGCCGAGCGCTATGACCTGCCGCGTAGCGAGGCCTTGCCGGTGACCTACATCATCGACGACAAGGGCAAGGTGCGTGAGCAGTTGATGGGCGAGCAGACCCTTGAAGGGTTGCAGGCCAAGATCAAGGCCCTGAAAGGCGCCTGATGCATTCGGGCCGCTTTTGCGGCCCTTTGCGGGCAGGCCCGCTTCCACAGGGGGGTGACAAACTGTGGGAGCGGGCGCGCCCGCGAAGGGCCGCAAAGCGGCCCAGGCAATCCTCAGCCTTCTTCAGGCCAGAAGCGCAGCGGCTTGCCTTCGGCCGGCCAGAAGCGCATCTGCTCCACCGGTGACACATCCCAACGCTCTACCGTTTCCAGCGCCTGCAGGAAGCGTTTTTCCTGTTCCATCAGCGCGGGTGCACACAGCTTGCGGGTCTTGCCGACCTTGCCGAAGCTCAGGTGCTCGCCATCGAGCGTGTAAGGCGCAAACCAGTGGTTGCAGCCGCCGTTGCCATAGGCACGGCCGTCGCTGGCCAGGGTCAAGGTCAGGTGGCTGTAGTCGATCAGTGGTCGTTCGCCAATCCACTCCAGCACGTAGCTGCGTTCCTGCTGCAGCCGGGAAGGTTCCGTGGCGCAGCCGAGCAGGCCGGTTGCAATCAGCACGCCGGTCAGCAGATTCTTCACTCGGCGCTCTCCTGGCAACGCGGGCACAGGTGTTTTTCGCCACGGCTGGCCCAGCCCAGCGCTGCGATACGGGCGCTGGCAGCCGGTTGACGAGCTGCCTTGCCGAGCTTGGCGTCTACTGCGAACTCGAAGCTCAGCACCGCATCGCAGCGATCGCATTCGACCTGCCAGGTGAGGATTTCCAGCTCGTTGAATACCGGGCCACTCGCCACGGCAACCCACTGGCCGCGTGGGTTGATCAGGTGGCGCACGCTTTCCACGGTCAGGCGCATGGACAAATCCTTGCTGCCCTTGAGCGTGACCAGCAAGCTGTCGCCTTTTTGCATCGAACCGCCGTTGCCCGTGACCTGGTAGCGGCCCGGCACCAAAGCGCGGCACTCGATCAGGGTGTGTTGCGGGTTGAAAAGGGTGTAGCGAAAATCGTGTTCGACCATGGGTCCTCCAGAAATGCCGCGTATCCTAGCATTAACCCATCACCAGGTTCTGTGGATTGCCTGCCGCCCAGCGGTTGATGTTGTCCAGTGTGGTCGCGGCAATGGCATCCAGCGCCTCGCGGGTGAGGAAAGCCTGGTGAGCGGTGATGATCACGTTGGGGAAGGTCAGCAGCCGAGCCAGCACATCGTCTTGCAAGGGCAGGTCGGAGCGGTCTTCGAAGAACAGTTGGGCTTCTTCCTCGTAGACGTCCAGGCCCAGGTAGCCAAGCTGGCCGCTTTTCAGTGCGTCGATCAGCGCCGGGGTGTCGACCAGCGCACCGCGACCGGTGTTGATCAGCATGGCGCCGGGCTGCAACTGGGCCAGGCTTTGCGCGTTGACCAGGTGGCGAGTGTGCTCGGTCAGCGGGCAGTGCAGGCTGATGATGCGGGCTTCGCGCAACAGCTCGGGCAGGGGCATGTAGCGGGCGCCAAGGGCCAGCAGCTCTGGGTTGGGGTAGGGGTCGTACGCCAGCAGCTGGCAGCCGAAACCGGCCATGATGCGAGCGAAGGCGGCCCCGATCTGGCCGGTACCGACCACCCCGACGGTTTTGCCGTGCAGGTCGAAGCCGGTCAGCCCGTGCAGGGTGAAGTCACCTTCGCGGGTGCGGTTGTAGGCCCGATGCAGGCGCCGGTTGAGTGCCAGGATGAGCGCCACGGCGTGCTCGGCAACGGCGTGTGGCGAGTAGGCCGGCACCCGCACCACGGCCAGGCCCAAGCGCTGGGCGGCGGCCAGGTCGACGTGGTTGTAGCCGGCCGAGCGCAGGGCGATCAACCGCGTGCCCGCAGCGGCCAGGCGCTGCAGCACCGGCGCGTCGAGTTCGTCATTGATGAAGGCGCAGACCACCTCAAAGCCCTCTGCCAGGGCGGCGGTGTCGAGGGTCAGGCGGGCGGGCTGGAAATGCAGCTCCAGGGTGGTGCCGCTGACAGCCTTGGTGAAGCTTTCCTGATCGTAGTGCTGGCTGCTGAACAACAGGGCGCGCATGGTGGAACTCCTTTGCAATGCATGTCTTGGTTGGGTCGCTGCCTGTCAAGGCATACCCAGCGTGGCCCAGAGCCACTCAAGCGCTCAATCTGGCCTGTGCCGACAGCCGGCTGATCGCGCTGTCCAGTTCATCCAGGGCCTGCTGCGCCTGCGGATTGTCCTGCTTCAGCAAGGTCTCGCTGCGTTGGCACGCTGCCCGTAACTGCGGTACGCCACAATAGCGTGAGGCCCCGTTCAGACGGTGTACTTGCTCGATCAGGCCATTGCGGTCGTCGGCTTCGCGGGCGGCGCGTATGGCTTCGCGGTCCGTATCCAGGGAGGCCAGCAGCATGCTCAGCATGTCAGCGGCCAGATCTGCCTTGCCAGCGGCCAGGCGCAGGCCCTCTTCGGGGTCGAGTACCTTCAGTTCGTCGCCATTGGTCAGTAGCTCGGCGTGCGCCTGCTGCGGTGTGCCCAGGCTCAGGCCGGTCCACTTCATCACCACCTGGGCCAGTTGCCGTTCGCTGATGGGTTTGGTCAGGTAGTCGTCCATGCCGCTGTGCAACAACGCGCGCTTTTCATTGGCCATGGCATGGGCAGTGAGGGCGACGATCGGCAGCGGGTTGCCGCTCTGGGTGTTTTCCCACAGGCGGATCTGTTCAGTACAGGCGCGGCCGTCCATGCCGGGCATCTGCACATCCATCAGCACCAGGTCGAACAACTCCTCCTGCACGGCCTGTACCGCCGCATAACCATTGTTGACGGCCAGTACCTCGGCACCCAAGTCTTCGAGCAGGGTTTTTACCAGCAGCAGGTTGGCGGCATTGTCGTCGACGCAGAGTATTTTCGGGCGTCGCTGGCCGTTGGCGTTGCTCCCTTCGGCCAGCGGACGGCGAGGTTGTACCAGCTCCAGCAAGAGGCGACGCAGCTTGCGGGTGCAGGTCGGCTTGGACAGCAACTGGCCATGGCCGTTGGGCAGGTACGGGTGGTACAGCGCCTGCTCGGTGGTCGGGCACAGCACCACGCATTGGCAGTGGTAACGCTCGAGCTGCTGATGATAACGGCCCAGTTGCTCGGGCGACAGGTTACCCAGGTTGGCCCCGAGCACCGCGAACTCGAAGGGCAGGCCGGCCTGGCTGGCGGCCTGCACCCCCTGCAGCAACTGGTCGTAGGAGGCGAACAGGCTCACGCTGAGGCCGCAGTCTTCCAGCTGGTGCTCCAGTGCCTGGCGCGCCAGTTCGTGGCCATCGACAATGGCGGCACGGCGACCCAGCAATGGCTGCGGTGGCAGCGCTTCGGCATCGTCATGAGCCTTGGGCAGGTTGAGGCTGATCCAGAACTGCGAACCTTCGCCCGGGGTACTGTCGACACCGATCTCGCCGCCCATCTGTTCGATCAGGCGCTTGGAAATCACCAGCCCCAGACCGGTGCCACCGGGCTGGCGAGCCAGTGAGTTGTCAGCCTGGCTGAAGGCCTGGAACAGTGTGCGCACATCCTGTGGTGACAGGCCGATGCCGGTGTCCTGTACGCTGATGCGCAACTGCGCGCAGTCTTCGTGCTCGTCTTCCAGCATGGCGCGCACGACGATGGTGCCTTCGCGGGTGAACTTGATGGCGTTGCTGACCAGGTTGGTGAGGATCTGCTTGAGCCGCAACGGGTCGCCCACCAGCGAAGCAGGCGTGTCGCGGTAGATCAGGCTCAGCAATTCCAGCTGCTTGGCGTGGGCGGCCGGAGCGAGGATGGTCAGGGTGTCCTGGATCAGGTCCCGCAGGTTGAACGGTATGCTGTCGAGCACCAGCTTGCCGGCTTCGATCTTGGAGAAATCGAGGATCTCGTTGATGATTCCCAGCAGGTTGTCAGCAGACTTCTCGATGGTGTTCAGGTAGTCGAGCTGGCGCGGTGTCATCTCGCTTTTTTGCAGCAGGTGGGTAAAGCCGAGGATGCCATTGAGCGGGGTGCGGATTTCGTGGCTCATGTTGGCCAGGAACTCCGACTTGATACGGCTGGCCTCAAGGGCCTCTTTGCGCGCCATGTCCAGCTCGATGTTCTGGATTTCGATGGTTTCCAGGTTCTGGCGCACGTCTTCGGTGGCCTGGTCGATGCTGTGTTGCAGTTCTTCGTGGGCGTTTTGCAGGGTTTCGGCCATGCGGTTGATGCCGTGGGCCAGTTCGTCCAGCTCATGGCTGCCCATGGTCGGCAGGCGTTCTTCGAGGTGGCCGTCCTTGAGCTGATTGACCGCGTGCTTGATGCGTTCGATGGGGTCGTTGATGGTGCGGCTCATGCGCAGCGCCAACAGGCCGCTGAGTGCCAGGCAGGCGAGGATCAGCAACAGGCTGGTGAACAGGTTGCGGTAGCCGCGCAGCAGCGTGCCGTCGTGCGACAGCTCGATCTCTACCCAGCCCAGCAGGCGCTCGGCTTCGGCCGGCACGGCGTCGGTGGCCAGGTCGCGGTGGTGGCCGAACACGGGCATCAGGTAGCGGGTGGCGTCGTTGCCACTGCGCTGCAGGAGTTGGGTGCCGGTACCGCCGCTGGGCGGCAGGTTGAGCATGCTCGGGCCGGCGTGGGCCAGGCGCGTGCGGTCCGGGGCCAGAAACGCCACTGCGCGCACATCGGCCTGCTCCAGGGTTTGTGCGGCAATTCGCTCCAGTTGCGCAGGCGCGAGCCGGGCCATGGCCGGTGCGGCCAGGGGCGCCAGTTGTTCGGCGATCATCTTGCCGCGCTGCAGCAGCTGGGTGCGCAGGTCGTTCTGTTGCAGCCAGGTGAAATAGCTACCCAGCACCAGGGCCATCAAGCCGGCCGGTAGCAGTGCCAGCAGCAGTACCCGGCTGCGGATTCCCAAGCGATCGAGCACACTCGCCTCCTCTGATGTGCCTGGATGCCGTCAAGTGGTAACGGCCAAGCCGCGAAGTTACTCCGCCTGCCGCACCATTGCATCTCTTTAGTACGTGTTATGCGCCGTTGCCGGGGCATTGGTCGCAGTGCGGTTGCCTGGCAGGTGGCGAATGCTCAATAATCACGTAATTGAGAATGCATGGCAGTTGCCAATGAATCCTGTATCTATTTACAACACCCACATCCTTGCCATCGAGGACGACCCGGTGCTTGGCGCCTATCTGCAGGAAGAGCTGCAGCGTGGCGGCTGCCAGGTCACCTGGTGCCGCAATGGCCTGGAGGGTCTGGAAACGGCTGGCCGCCAGGCTTTCGATGTTGTGCTCATGGACATCCTGCTGCCCGGGCTTGATGGGCTGGACGCCTTGGCGCAGTTGCGCAGGCACAGCGCTACACCGGTAATCATGATGTCGGCGCTGGGGGCCGAGGCGGATCGTATCAGCGGCTTTCAGCGCGGCGCCGACGATTACCTGCCCAAGCCATTCAGCATGGCCGAGTTGCAGGTGCGCATCGAGGCGATTTTGCGCCGCGTGGCCCTGGAGCGGCGGCATCAGGGCCCGCTGGAGCAAGCCGGCTGCGGCGAGCTGCAGTTCGATGAGGGGCTGTGTGACGTGCGCCTGAATAGCCGTCTGGCAGGCCTGACCCCCAGCGAATACCGCCTGCTGGACATCCTCAACCGCAACCTCGACGAAGTCCTCAGCAAGCCGTTCCTGTACCAGCACGTGTTGCAGCGCGGCTATTCACGGCATGACCGCAGCCTGGACATGCACGTCAGCCAGATCCGTCGCAAGCTCAAGGGCATCGGTTATCACGAACGGCAGATCCGCACCGTGTGGGGCAAGGGTTACGTGCTCAGTGCCAGCGAGGCGGAGTGAACCATGCTCGACCGCCATTCGCTGTTCTGGAAGCTGACCATCTTGCTGGTGGGCTTCTGCCTGCTGATGATCGGCCTCAGTTATACCTGGGGCCGACACATGGAAACCCAGAATGCCTTCCTCTCGGAGTCGGCACGGCAGACCCTGCGGGGTTATGCCGCCGAAGCTGAGCAGGCCTGGCGCAGCGGCGGGCGGGAAGGGTTGGACCAGTGGGTGGCGGCCATGCATCAGCGCGAACGGGGCTGGGTGGGCGTGCTCGACATCAACCTGCGCCCGCTCGACAGCGCCTCCCTCAACCCACAGATCATGCAGCGTCTGACACGCCTGCGCGGTGTCGATTGGCCGATGAGTCGGCGCAGTTTCGACCAGCCGTGGGTGCGCATACCGTTCCCGGGGGCGCCGGAGCAGGGCATGCTGGTGATCGAACTGCCGCAGCGCTTCAATCCGGGCCAGCACCGCTTGCTGTGGCGCATTGTCACCAACGGCATCATTCCGGGGCTGTTCACCTTGCTGTTGTGTGTGGGCCTGTACCGCATGTTGATCGTGCCGCTGAATCAACTTCGCGAGCAGGCCAATGCCTGGCGGGCCGATCAGCTGTCGGCCCGCCTGGACTCGCGCACCATCGCCCGGCATGACGAATTGGGCGAACTGGCGCGTGCCTTTGACCAGATGGCCGAGCGACTGCAAGGCACGGTGGCTATGCAGCAGCAGTTGCTGCGCGACCTGTCCCACGAAATGCGCACGCCGCTGAGCCGGCTGCGGGTGGCCTGCGATGGTGAAACCGACCTGCAGCGTCTGCGTGATCGCCTGATCCGTGAAGTGGACTGCATGCAGCAACTGGTCGAAGACACCCTGCAACTGGCCTGGCAGGACGCCGAGCGTGCGCCGATGAACCTTGAGCCGATCGAGGTCCACGCCTTGTGGGAGTTGCTGGCCGAAAATGCCAGCTACGAGAGCGGCTGGTCGCCTGCGCAACTGCGCTGCGAAGTACCGGCCGACTGCTGGGTGCAGGGCAACCTCAACCACCTGGCTCAGGCGCTGGAGAACATGTTGCGCAATGCCATTCGCCACTCGCCGGCCGAGGGTGTGGTGCGGTTGGGTGGGCAGCGTGAGGGTAGCTATTGGTGGTTGTGGCTTGAGGATGAGGGTGGCGGTGTCGCTGAAGAAGACCTGGAACGGATCTTCGCGCCGTTTTCGCGGTTGGACGGTTCGCGGCCCGGGGATGGTGGCTTCGGCCTGGGGCTGAGCATCGCCCGCAGTGCCATCCAGCGCCAGGGCGGCACCTTGTGGGCGCAGAATGGCAAACGCGGGTTGCGCTTGTGGATGAGGTTGCCGTTGCATGTGCCGGCCGCTTCGCGGGTAAACCCGCTCCTGCACGCTAGCGAATCCCCGTAGGAGCGGGTTTACCCGCGAAGAGGCCAGCACATGTCACACCGTTATAGCTTGTAGCTATATGCACTACAGATTGCGTGATATGGCCGCGAAGGGTTTGCCGGTATGATAGGCACCCCCGCCGTCCGGATTGCGAAATACGCCATGACCGTGCAGTACCCAACCATCGCCGATTGCGTCGGCAATACGCCACTGGTTCGCCTGCAGCGCATCGCTGGCGAAACCAGCAATACCCTCCTGCTCAAGCTCGAAGGTAACAATCCTGCCGGCTCGGTGAAAGACCGCCCGGCACTGTCGATGATCGCTCGCGCCGAACTGCGCGGCCAGATCAAGCCAGGCGATACCCTGATCGAAGCCACCTCCGGCAACACCGGCATCGCCCTGGCGATGGCGGCGGCGATCAAGGGCTACAAGATGATCCTGATCATGCCCGACAACTCCACCGCCGAGCGCAAGGCCGCCATGACGGCCTATGGCGCCGAGCTGATCCTGGTGACCAAGGAGGAGGGGATGGAAGGCGCCCGTGACCTGGCCGAGAAGCTGCAGGCCGAAGGCCGTGGCTTGGTGCTCGACCAGTTCGCCAACGGCGACAACCCGATCGCCCACTACAACAGCACCGGCCCGGAGATCTGGCAGCAGACCCAGGGCACCATTACCCATTTCGTCAGCTCCATGGGGACCACCGGTACCATCATGGGCTGCTCGCAGTACCTCAAGGAACAGAACCCCGCGGTGCAGATCATCGGCCTGCAACCGATGGAGGGCTCGGCTATTCCGGGCATTCGCCGCTGGCCCGAGGAATACCTGCCGAAAATCTTCGATGCCACCCGCGTCGACCGCGTGGTCGACATGTCGCAGCAGGAAGCCGAAGACACCACCCGTCGCCTTGCGCGTGAAGAGGGCATTTTCTGCGGCGTGTCTTCTGGTGGTGCGGTCGCGGCCATGTTGCGCCTGTCCCGCGAAGTGGAAAATGCGGTCATGGTTGCGATCATTTGCGACCGCGGCGACCGTTATCTGTCCACCGGCCTGTTTGATCCACGCTAAATGTCCAAGAAAAAAAGCAACAGCGGCCTGCGCTTCCAGCCGGCCGGCGGCAATCGCACCCCCCAGGTCCCAGTGGGCAAGAAGCAGCGCCTGGACATCGAGCGCCTGGCCGGTGACGGCCGTGGCATTGCCTTCCTCGACGGGCGTACCTGGTTCGTCAGCGGCGCCTTGGCCGGTGAGGCCGTGGAGGCGCGGGTGCTCAACGCCCGTGGCAAAGTGGTCGAGGCACGCCTGGAGCGGTTGCTGCAGGCCGCGCCCGAGCGCCGTGAGGCGCCATGTCGCTACTACGACCGCTGCGGTGGCTGCAACCTGCAGCACCTGCCGCACGACGCGCAACTGGCGCTGAAGCAGCGCACCCTCGCCGAGCAGTTGCAGCGGGTGGCCGGCGTGCAACCCGAGGCGTGGGCTGCCCCCCTGAGCGGGCCGGAATTCGGCTACCGGCGCCGCGCCCGTGTGGCCGTGCGCTGGGACGTCAAGGCGCGTCAGCTGGAGGTGGGCTTCCGCGCCGAAGCCAGCCAGGACATCATTGCCATCGACGATTGCGCAGTGCTGGTACAACCCTTGCAGTCCATTTTGCGCCACTTGCCGACCGTGCTGCGTTCGTTGAGCAAGCCGCAGGCGCTGGGCCATGTAGAGCTGTTCAGTGGCACCGCCGAGGCGGTTCTGGTGCGCCACGTCGCGCCATTGCCGGCTGAGGACCAGGCCAGGTTGCAAGCGTTCTGCGAGCAGGCCAACGCCCAGCTGTGGCTGCAAGGCGAAGGTGAGCCGGCGCCCGTGGACCCAGCGGCGCAGTTGGGCTTTGCCCTGGCACCCTGGCAGCTGGAGCTGGCCTGGCGCCCGGGCGATTTCGTGCAGGTGAATGCCCAGGTCAATACGGCGATGATCGAGCAGGCTTTGGCCTGGCTCGCTCCACAAGCCGACGAGCGTGTGCTGGACTTGTTCTGCGGTCTGGGCAACTTTGCCCTGCCGCTGGCCCGCCAGGCGCGTGAGGTGGTGGCAGTGGAAGGTGTACAGGCCATGGTCGATCGGGCCGCGGCCAATGCCCGGAACAACAATGTGCATAACGCACGGTTTTTTCAGGCCGATTTATCGCAGCCTTTGGCAGGCACCGGATGGGCCGCCGAGGGCTTTTCTGCGGTACTCTTGGATCCACCGCGCGACGGTGCTTTCGAGGTGGTGCAAGGCATCGCCCGCCTCAAGGCCAGAAGGCTGGTCTACGTATCGTGCAACCCGGCCACGCTGGCGAGAGACGCCCAAGTGCTGGTCGGCCAGGGGTACCGGTTAAAAAGGGCCGGGATTCTCGACATGTTTCCTCAGACGGCGCATGTCGAGGCCATGGCGTTATTCGAAGCGGGCTAGCTGACTGGCCCCTTGGTGCGGTTGCCACGGAATGGCGGCCGCACGGTGATCGCCAGCACACCCGTATGGTGTGCTGCATGGAAAGGTAAAACAAAGATGGTACAGGTGAGAGTGCACCAGCCGGTCAACACCGACGGCAGTATCAATCTCGAAGCATGGTTGGACCATGTGGTAAGCGTCGATTCGGCACTGGATCGCGCAGCGCTGAAAGAAGCCTGCGAGTTTGCTCTTGAGGTAGAGAAAAAGGGCAACCCGGCCAAGCATTCCTGGGCGGATGGTACGTCCAGCTTCCAGGCAGGCCTGGAAATCGCCGAAATTCTTGCTGACCTCAAGCTCGACCAGGACTCTCTGGTGGCTGCGGTCATCTACCGCTCGGTGCGCGAGGGCAAGGTCACCCTCGCCGAGGTCAGCCAGCGTTTTGGCCCGGTGGTGTCCAAGCTGATCGACGGCGTGCTGCGCATGGCCGCCATCAGTGCCAGCCTCAGCCCACGACAGTCGCTGGTGCTGGGCTCGCAGGCGCAGGTCGAGAACCTGCGCAAGATGCTGGTGGCCATGGTCGACGACGTGCGCGTGGCGCTGATCAAGCTGGCCGAACGCACGTGCGCAATTCGGGCGGTCAAGTCCGCCGATGACGAGAAACGCTTGCGTGTCGCGCGTGAAGTGTTCGACATCTACGCGCCGCTCGCGCACCGCCTGGGTATCGGTCACATCAAGTGGGAGCTGGAAGACCTGTCCTTCCGCTACCTGGAGCCCGACCAGTACAAGCAGATCGCCAAGCTGTTGCATGAGCGGCGACTGGACCGCGAGCGCTTCATCAGCGACGTGATGAACCAGTTGCAGAACGAGTTGCTCGCCACTGGCGTAAATGCCGACATCAGCGGTCGGGCGAAACATATCTATTCGATCTGGCGCAAGATGCAGCGCAAAGGCCTGGAGTTCAGCCAGATCTACGACGTGCGTGCGGTGCGCGTGCTGGTGCCGGAAATCCGCGACTGCTACACCGCGCTGGGCATCGTGCACACCTTGTGGCGGCATATTCCCAAGGAGTTCGACGACTACATCGCCAACCCCAAGGAGAACGGCTACCGCTCGTTGCACACTGCGGTAATCGGCCCCGAGGGCAAAGTGCTGGAGGTGCAGATCCGTACCCACGGCATGCACGAAGAGGCCGAACTTGGGGTATGCGCCCACTGGCGCTACAAGGGCACCGACGTCAAGCCCAGCTCCAACCACTACGAAGAAAAGATTTCCTGGTTGCGCCAGGTGCTGGAATGGCACGAAGAGCTGGGCGACATCGGTGGCCTGGCCGAGCAGTTGCGGGTCGACATCGAGCCTGACCGGGTTTATGTGTTCACCCCCGACGGCCACGCCATCGACCTGCCCAAAGGCGCCACGCCATTGGACTTTGCCTACCGCGTGCACACCGAGATCGGCCACAACTGCCGCGGCGCGAAGATCAACGGCCGTATCGTGCCGCTGAACTACAGCCTGCAGACTGGCGAACAGGTGGAGATCATCACCAGCAAGCACGGCAACCCTAGCCGTGACTGGTTGAACTCCAACCTGGGCTACGTGACCACCTCACGGGCGCGGGCCAAGATCGTCCACTGGTTCAAATTGCAGGCCCGCGACCAGAACGTTGCTGCCGGCAAGACCTTGCTTGAGCGCGAGCTCAGTCGTCTGGGCCTGCCGCAGGTTGATTTCGAGCGCCTGGCCGAGAAGACCAACGTCAAGACCGCCGAGGACATGTTTGCCTCGCTCGGTGCTGGCGACCTGCGCCTGGCTCATCTGGTCAACGCTGCCCAGCAGTTGCTGGAGCCTGAGCGTATCGAGCAGATCGAGCTGGTGCCGCGCAAGCCTACCGGGCCGCGTACCGGCAAGCGTGGCGACATTCAGATCCAGGGTGTCGGCAACCTGCTGACACAGATGGCCGGCTGCTGCCAGCCGCTACCGGGCGATGCCATTGTCGGTTACATCACCCAGGGCCGTGGCGTGAGCATTCATCGCCAGGACTGCGCCTCGGTACTGCAGCTGGCGGGCAAGGAGCCAGAGCGCATGATCCAGGTGAGCTGGGGGCCGATCCCGGTGCAGACCTACCCGGTCGACATCGTCATCCGTGCCTACGATCGCCCGGGCCTGCTGCGCGATGTGTCGCAGGTGCTGCTGAACGAGAAGATCAACGTGCTGGCGGTGAATACCCGTTCGAACAAGGAAGACAACACCGCGCTGATGTCGCTGACCATCGAGATCCCCGGCCTGGACGCGCTGGGGCGCCTGCTGGGGCGGATCTCGCAGTTGCCGAACATCATCGAGACGCGGCGTAATCGTACCCCTTGAGACCGGGGCGTCTGCTTCGCGGGTAAACCCGCTCCTACAGGTAAGGTGCAGATTTCGAAAGCTGCACCCATCCTGTGGGAGCGGGTTTACCCGCGAAGAAGGCGCCACTGAAAGGACCTGATTGAATGACCTACACCCTTGACGACCTGCTGCATCTCATGGCCCGCCTACGCGACCCGCAGTACGGCTGCCCGTGGGACCTGAAGCAGAACTACGCCAGCATCGTCCCACACACTATCGAAGAGGCCTACGAGGTCGCTGATACCATTGAGCGCGGCGATTTCGAGCACTTGCAAGGCGAGCTGGGCGATTTGCTGTTCCAGGTGGTCTACTACAGCCAGCTGGCCCGCGAAGAAGGGCGTTTCGAGTTCGATGGTGTGGTCGACAGCATCACCCGCAAGCTCATCCGCCGCCACCCGCACGTTTTTCCGACTGGCGAGCTGTACGCGCCGGTGGACACGCCCAGCCTGAGCGAAGCCCAGGTCAAGTCGCGCTGGGAAGAAATCAAGGCCGAAGAGCGCGCGGAGAAGAGCCAGCCCGAACAGCTGTCGCTGCTTGATGACGTGCCGGCAACCTTGCCGGCGCTGTCGCGGGCAGCCAAACTGCAAAAACGTGCGGCCACGGTCGGTTTCGACTGGCCGGCGGCGTTGCCGGTGCTGGACAAGGTCCGCGAAGAGCTGGATGAAGTGCTGCAGGCCATGGCCGACGGCGACGCCGATGCGCTGGAAGATGAAGTCGGCGACTTGCTGTTTGCTGCGGTCAACCTGGCCCGCCACCTCAAGCAAGACCCAGAGCATGCGCTACGCCGCGCCAATCGCAAGTTCGAACGACGTTTCCGTTTTATCGAACAGGCATTGCGCGACAGTGGCCGCCCCATTGAAGATTGTGACCTTGACGAGCTGGATGCCCTTTGGGGGGAAGCCAAACGTCAGGAAAAGAACCTGCCCAGCTGCGGCTGAGCTGTTGCATAAGTGAGTGAATATTCATGAGCCTTTCCCTTCGCGACCAATTGCTCAAAGCCGGTCTGGTCAACCAGAAACAGGTCTCGCAGACCAACAAAGCTGAAAAGAAACAGAAGCGCATGGAGCACAAAGGCCAGGTCGAAGTCGACGACAGCCAGCAGCGCATGGCCAAGGAAGCCATGGCTGAAAAAGCCCGGCGTGACCAGGAACTGAACCGCCAGCAGCAGGAAAAGGCCGAGCAGAAGGCCCGTGCCGCGCAGGTCAAGCAACTGATCGAGGCCACTCGCCTGCCCAAACTGAGCACCGAGGATTACTACAACTTCGTCGACGACAAGAAGGTCAAGCGCATTGCCGTCAACGCCCTGATGCGCACCAAGCTGAGCAACGGCGCGCTGGCCGTGGTAGCCCATGCCGGTGGTTACGAGGTTATCCCCCGTGAGGCCGCCTTGAAGATCCAGGAGCGCGACCCTGGCCGTATTCTGCTGCTCAACAGCCATGTCGAGGAAACGGACGAAGACGACCCGTACGCGGCTTACAAGATCCCTGATGATCTGATGTGGTAAACACGAAAACCTCGCCTTGGCGTTAATGCGGTTCATTCAAGATCGCAGGGCCGCTCTGCGGCCCTTTCGCGACACGCGCGTTCTCAAGAAGACGCTGGCCTTGCGTCGCGAAAGGGTTCGCCGCTCACCGAACCGGCGCGGTTAGTCACTTGTACTATCGTCTTGGTTCCCTCCGTTCGTCGGACATTTCTTAGGGTTCCGGCACAACGGCTAGCCTCCAGCTTAGCGTCAGGGATAGCGCTGAACATTCGGTCCAGGAAGGGCCAGTACGCCTCGTCGTCCCGACGCTTTATCTGCTGAGGAGACGACAATGAAAATAACCCTGAAACGGTTGGCGTGCCTGGGTGCGAGCTTCACCAGTGCGTTCGCCATGGCCGATGCGGCCAGCCCGCCGGTGCTGTCACCTGCGATTCCCTTCGATGTCACCGCCAATCCCCCCTTCACCCTGGACAACCTGCAACACGATTTCGACGTGCTGTCGTGGCAAACCTTCGTCGCCCTGAACTGGCCCGCCAACGCCGACGGCAGTGCCAACACCTCGGCGAAGATCGGCGCGCCCGGCAAGACGGTGTGGGAATCGTGGAAAGAAAGCTACGAGATCTTCCTGCCCAAGGGGCAGAAGCCCGTCGCCTGGGACCAGCAGGCGCCCGTGCCCGCGGCCTGCCAAGGCAAGGGTGACTTGCCGGTGCTGCAACAGATGGGCAAGGTCGCCGGCGTGCTCGATGAGTTCATCCAGCCATTCAAGACTGGCCCGCTGGTCGACCAAAGCGGCACCTACACGCGCAACGCGATCATGGTCAACCAGCCAATGTTCGATGACATCGTCAACAATGGCCTGTACAGCAAGGAAGGCCAGCAAGCGTTCCTGAGCAAGGCCGACAACCGCATCGCTTTCGCCTGCGGTTCGCAAAAGGCCCAGCAGGTCGGCGCGATCATGGTCAAGTCGGCCTGGAAAGTGCTCGGTGGCAGCGACAACCCTCAGGAGTTCCACGCCGTCGACGCGCTGGTCTACACCCCCGGCAACGCCGACCCGAACAAGGGGGCGGTGATCCCCGAATCGTGCAATGCGCAGAAGGTCGGGCTGGTAGGCCTGCACATCGTGCACAAGACCGAGGGCGCACCGCAGTGGGTATGGTCGACGTTCGAGCACGTGCGCAACGTGCCGGAAAAGACCACGCCAATGAACGAGCGCAAAGGGCCCTACCTGTTCTACGACGCCCAGGCCAGCAACCGCCCGGTGAACGAGCCACCCGCGCAACCGTGGGACCCGTCGAAGAAGGCCATCCCCTCGCAGATCGTGCGTGACATTCCCATCACCGCCGCCACCCAACAGCTCAACGCGCAGTGGCAAGGCGCGCTCAAGGGCACGGTGTGGGCCAACTACCACCTGATCAGCACCCAGTGGCCCACCGACCCGGCCGATGACTGCCAGGTGCCGTCGCCGACTAACCCGCTAGGTACGCCTGCGCCGAACTTCCTGGCTAACGCCACCCTGGAGACCTACAACCAGGGCACCACCCCGCAGGCCTCGTCCAGCTGCATGGAGTGCCACAACAACGCGACCACCCGCGTGACCCAGTCGCCACGCACCAGCTTCGCCGATTTCACTTTCCTGCTTGAACGTGCCCAATCCACCGGCGCCAAGGAGTGATGCCATGAGCGACCAGAACCTGCAAAACTTCATCGGCTTGTCCGCCGTACTCACTGGCCTGTCGGCCAAGCTGCTGGCGCCTTCCGTCGACCCGATCAACCTGCCGCCGGTGTTCTTCGCCACCGCCCAGCAAGGCATGGGCCTTGAGGCGTTCAGCAGCCTGCTGGAGCTGTACGCCAGCATCCAGAGCCAGCCGCCCGCGCAAATCGCCAGCGCCGTGCTCGCTAACGCGAACCCGCAAATCGCCCAGGGCGCCCGCTCGATCATGAAGCTGTGGCTGCTCGGCAGTTGGTACCAACCCTACGACCTGGGCAACGCCCGCACGGGTGACACGCGTGTGGTCTCCGACCAGGCCTACAAGGAGAGCTGGGCGTGGAAGATCGCCCAATCTCACCCTATGGGCTACAGCCAGTTCCACTTCGGGTACTGGGGTGAACAGCCACCGACCCTCAAGCAATTCACCGGTGTCGACGCCAAGGAAGGGCAGCAGCCATGAGCAATGTACAAACCCAGAACATCGAAACTGCCGATGTGATCGTGGTGGGCGCCGGCATGGCCGGCAGTGTCATGGCCTACCAGTTGGGCCTGGCCGGGTTGAAAGTGCTGGTGCTCGAATCGGGCCCGGCCATTCCGCCCAATCGCAGCGAGTACCTGGAGCGCTTCTACACCGCGGTGCTCAAAGCGCCCGAGTCGCCGTACCCACCTGAGCAGAGCGAGCAGACCCCGGCCACGCAGTTCGCGCCACGGGCGACCATCCAGGACCTGATCACCGCGGGTAGCCAAGACCCGAACAAGGCGCAGAAAAGCTACCTGGTGCAGAAGGGGCCGCACCTGTTCGCCAGCACCTACGAGCGGGTAGGCGGCGGCACCATGTGGCACTGGATGGGCACGGCCCTGCGCCTGTTGCCCAACGACTTTCGCATGCGCACTGCGTACAACGTCGGGGTCGACTGGCCGCTCAGTTACGACGACCTGCAGACTGCCTACTGCCGCGCCGAGGAAGAGATGGGCGTGTCCGCGGATGTCGCCTCGCAGACTTACCTGGGCGTGACCTTCCCGCAGGGCTACAAATACAGCATGCATGGCATCCCGCCGTCGCTGGTTGACCAGGGCCTGGGCAAGCACGTCACGGGCACCGTGTACCAAAGCCCGGAGAAGGGGCCTGACGGCAAGCCGTACCCAGGTGTCACCCTCAACGTCCGGCAGACGCCGGCCGGGCGCAACTCGCAGAATGATAACGGCCGTCGGGTGTGCGCTGGCAATACCAGCTGCACGCCGATCTGCCCGATCCAGGCCAAGTACGACGCCACCGTGACCATGGCCAAGGCACTGGATACCGGCAACGTGCGCATCCTTTACCAGACCGTGGCGAGCCAGGTGCAGGTCGATGCCAATGGGGTCACGGGCATCGATTTCATCCAGTACCAGAACAATGGTACGCGCCAGAACGGCACGGCCCAGGGCAAACGCTACGTAATCGCCGCCCACGCGATCGAAACGCCGAAGTTGCTGCTCAACTCCATCGGCCCGAACAGCCCTAAAGGGGTCGCCAACAGCAGCGGCCAGGTCGGCCAGGCGTTGGCTGACCACCCGGTGTACCTGGCCTGGGGGCTTATGCCCGAAGGCAAGCCGCTGTTCCCGTTCCGTGGGCCGTTGTCCACCTCGGGGATTGAGGACATGCGTGATGGCCCGTTCCGCAGCCAGCGTGCCGCCTGGCGTATCGAAATCGGCAACGAGGGCTGGAACTGGTCGGTGAATGACCCCTACACCTCGGTCTGCGATTTCATCGACGGCACCAACCACGGCGGCGCTAACCCCAGCAAGCTGGCGTTGTCCGGCCAGGCGCTGGTGCAGCAGCTCAACAGCGTGCTGACCCGCCAGTTCCGTCTGGGCTTCTTGATCGAGCAGGTGGAGAAAGACCCCGATAATGCGCTGTGCCGGGTGGAGAGGAGTACGGAGTTCGCCGACGGCTTGGGCCTGCCTCGGCCGCAGATCACCTACGAACTGTCCGACTACACCAAGGAGGGTTTCAAGCAGGCGCGCCTGGCCGCCACGCACATCATCACCGAACTGATGGGCGCTACCGAGCTGACCGACCTGAACCCTAAGCTTGAGCCCGGCTCGCAAACGGTGTTTGAGTACGACGGCCAGAACTACCCGTTCTACGGCGCTGGCCACCTGATGGGCACCTACCGCATGGGCTCGGACCGCACCACGTCGGTGGTGGACAAGGACCAGCGCAGCTGGGACCACCCCAACCTGTTCCTGGTCGGCGACGGCGTGTTCCCCACTACCGGCACCGCCAACCCGACCTTGACCATCACCGCGTTGACGTTCCAGGCCGCCGACGTGGTGGCCAGCGACCTGCTCAAGCGCACTGTGCAGGTGCAGGCCAACCAGGCATGGCAGGGCACGGGCATGCAGGTCAATGGGCAGAGCTGGCAGTTGGCGGTATGCACGGGCGGGCAGTGGACAGCGAACCCGGCCACCGGCATGGTTGGCGCGGCGGGCAACCCAAGGTTGATCGCCAAGCCCGGCTATGCCTTGCCTGGTCAACCGGAAGGGGCGTTGATCGGGCGTATCGGCAACAGCGGTGCGCCGTTCCTGGTCGGCAACCAGGTGCAATTGCCGCGTGGCCAGCAAGGTGAGCTGCAGCTGTGCATCAATGACGACCTGGACGGGCGTTACGGGGCTGGCCTGAGCGATAACCTGGGCAGCCTGTCGGTGGAGGTGCGTTTCGGGGCGGTGTAGGCCCTGTCATGGCAACCCCACAATACGCCGGCAATGTCGCAGTATTGTGGGGTTGCTCTCTGAGCCCAGGTGAGTCAGGGGGTTGTCGCAGTGCGCAGGGTCATTGTGTGGCGCGCTGGTTTTCCAGGTCTTCAAGCTCAACGCGGTATTGGTGTGCTTCGTGTTCGTTATGGAACATGCCCACCAGTTGGCCTTGCTGGTACACATCCCAGATCCGCACGCCAGCGGCCAGGCCTTCGTGGGACATTCTCGATTCGTCGCGTTCGGTTACTTGGACAGTCATCGGTAAACTCCACTTCTTCAAGATGGCTGCGACAGTGTGTCGCACGTCTTCTTTATAGAGTTTGTTAGCAGACTAAGTAAGTAAAACAGGCATGAAACAAGTTTCATGAAGCTCGAAGGGATGCTGCCTGGGTGGGCTTTTTCGCAGCAAAGAAAAGCCCCGCACAGGGCGGGGCTTCAGGTGTTGCAGGCAGTGCGCGATCAGTTGCCCTTCACCGGCTTGCCATCGACCGTGCCATCCTGCAACACGATCACGTACTCCTTGCCATCGGTCTCCACCTGGCGCAGTTGCACCAGCAGGTAGTCCCAGTTCTTGGCAAACCACAGCTCGGTGATGCGCTTGCTCTGGCTGGGATCGCGCACGCGCTCGACCTTCACGGCATCGACCTGGCCGGTCTTGGTGGTGACCTTTTCGGTGCCCAGCACGCGGAAGTCGTAGGTGTCGATCTCGTCGCCGTCGACCACCTGGTAGGTCATGCTCTTCTTGCCTGCGGCCACGTCGTGCTGCAGGGCCAACTGGTAGGAGGACTTGTCCAGTACGCCGCGGTTCAGTGTCAGGTTGACGGCATCGCCACGGTCGCTGCCGGTGATCTTCTTGGTGCTCCAGTCGAAGTTCAGGTCGACCTTCTTGGCCTTGCCCAGGCCGCCACGCTCGAAGTGGTACTTCTGTGGCAGCAGGGTGTCGTTGTCCAGGCGCAGGGTGCTTTGCTCGGTCAAGCTGGCGATCATCATGGAAGCCTTGAAGTTAAGGTCCCAGGTACCGTTGGCATTTTTGACCAGGCTGCGCTCGGCGGTGCCGCTCATGGGCAGCTGCTTCCAGTCGGCGGTGTAGCTGGCCGAGAAGGGCTTCAGTTCAGCTGCCTGGAGGGGCAGGGCGAGCACGGCGAGAGCCAAGAGCAGGGCGCGACGCATAAATTCTCCTAGGATCGAATCAAGTGACCGCTGGCCGCCAGTGGCTGGCCGTCCAGTAATGCACCGTGTTCGCCGAGACGCAAGCGCCCTTCAGCGAACCAGCGCACCGCCAGTGGGTAGATCAGGTGTTCCTGATGGTGTACCCGCTGTGCCAGGCTTTCGACGGTGTCATCAGACGCCACCGGTACCACAGCCTGTACGACCAGTGGGCCGCCATCGAGTTCCTCAGTCACGAAGTGTACGCTGCAGCCATGCTCGGCGTCGCCAGCTTCCAATGCCCGGCGATGCGTATGCAGGCCCTTGTACTTGGGCAGCAGCGACGGGTGGATGTTGAGCAGACGGCCCTGATAGTGGCGCACGAAGTCGCCACTGAGGATGCGCATGAAACCGGCCAGCACGACCAGGTCCGGGGCAAAGCCGTCGATGCGCGCCATCAGCGCGGCATCGAAGGCTTCACGGCCGTCGAACTGGGTGTGGTCGAGCACGACGCTGTCGATACCGGCCGCTGCGGCGCGTTGCAGGCCGTAGGCATCGGCGCGGTTGGAAACCACCGCGCGGATACGCACCGGGCTGTCCTGCCCTTGGCAGCTGTCGATCAGGGCTTGCAGGTTGCTGCCGGAGCCCGACAGCAGTACCACTACATTGCAGGTCTTGCTCGGCATCAGTGTGCCTTGAGGTTCTGCAGCTCGACCTGGGCAGCGCCTTCGGCGGCTTCGGCGATGTGGCCGATTACCCACGGTTGCTCACCGGCGGCGCGCAGTTCGTCCAGGGCGGCTTCGACCTGGTCCTGGGCCACGCAGATGACCATGCCCACGCCGCAGTTCAGTACGCGGTGCATTTCGTGCTCGTCGACGTTGCCCTTTTCCTGCAGGAAGTCGAACACCGCCGGGCGCTGCCAGCTGGCCACGTCAACCACGGCCTGGGCGTTTTTCGGCAGTACGCGCGGGATGTTGTCCAGCAGGCCGCCGCCGGTGATGTGGGCCATGGCCTTGACTGCGCCGGTGTTCTTGATCAGCTGCAGCAGCGGTTTGACGTAGATGCGGGTCGGCGCCATCAGCAGGTCGGTCAGCGGCTTGCCGTCCAGCTGGGTGTTCTCGATGTCGGTAGCCGACACTTCGAGGATCTTGCGGATCAGCGAGTAGCCGTTGGAGTGCGGGCCCGAGGACGGCAGGGCGATCAGCGCATCACCGGTGGCAACCTTGGAGCCGTCGATGATTTCGGCCTTTTCCACCACGCCTACGCAGAAACCGGCCAGGTCGTAGTCTTCGCCTTCGTACATGCCAGGCATTTCGGCGGTTTCACCACCGACCAGCGAGCAGCCGGCCAGTTCGCAACCGGCGCCGATGCCGGTGACCACGGTGGCGGCCACGTCAACGTTCAGCTTGCCAGTGGCGTAGTAGTCGAGGAAGAACAGCGGCTCGGCGCCGCACACGACCAGGTCGTTGACGCACATGGCGACCAGGTCCTGGCCGATGCTGTCGTGCTTGTTCAGGTTCAGCGCCAGGCGCAGCTTGGTGCCGACGCCGTCGGTGCCGGAGACCAGCACCGGCTGTTTGTAGCCGGCCGGGATCTCGCAGAGGGCGCCGAAGCCGCCCAGGCCACCCATGACTTCAGGGCGTGCGGTGCGTTTTGCCACGCCCTTGATGCGTTCGACCAGTGCTTCGCCGGCGTCGATGTCTACACCGGCGTCCTTGTAGCTCAGGGAGGGTTGCTTGCTCATTGATCCAGGCCTTTAGGAGGGAGGGATTCTTAAAAACGACCATGACGGCCAAGGCCGGCTGATAAGCGGCGGCGGTCTGAAACGTCAGTGGTCTGTGAAGGCGCGCGATTTTATCAGGGTTGCTGGGCAGCGGCCATCCTCAGGCCGACGGGCAGGGCGGTAAATGTTGAAAAAAGCGGGAGGGTGGTTGATGCGGTTGCATGTGTATAAGCTGCAAGCAACGAGCTTGCTGCTGCACGACGATGCAGCCTGGCGCTCGGCCTGCTTTTTCTTGCAGCTTGAAGCTTACGGCTTGAAGCTCGACTGGACAGGAATCCTCCATGCGTTTGTTCAATATTCTGGCAGCTGGTTGCCTGGCCCTGATCTCGGCCACGGCCCTGGCTGAAAATGTCTCCGGCCTTTATCAGGTGCGCGAGCCGGTCACCGGGCCGGGTGCCGAAGCCCGTACCGCAGCCACAGTCAAAGCCCTGGACACGTTGGTGCAGCGTCTGACCGGTGACCCAAAGGCCGTGCAGAGCCCTGCATTGGCCGAGCTGCGCAAGGACCCACAGCAAATCATCAACCAGGTGGGCAGTGAAGCCGGCCCGCCCGAGTCAGTCGTGGTCGAGTTCGACCCAGGTAGCACCGAGCGGGCTTTGCGCAAGGCTGGCCTGGCTTTGTGGGGCAGTAACCGGCCCTCGATACTGGGGTGGTGGTTGAACGACACCGTTGAGGGCAGCAGCCTGGTCGGTGATGGCCAGGCCAGTGCCCAACCCCTGCGCCGCGCCGCCCAGCACCGTGGTTTGCCGTTGCGCTTGCCGCTGGCCGACTTGCAGGAGCAGCTGGTCGCCAATGCCAAGCAGATCGAAGGCAACGATCCGGCGCCGCTGCGCGAAGCTTCCGAGCGCTACGGCGCCGATGCTTTGCTGGCGGTACATGCCCAGGAAGCCGACGGCAAGTGGCAGGGCAAGTGGCAGCTGTGGCTGGGCGACCAGCGTGAGCAGGGCTCTGCCGAGGGCGCCGACCAGGCCGCCTTAGCTGACGCGGTGATGATGGCGGTAAGCAGCCGCCTGGCGCCGCGCTACGTTACCCGGCCGGGTGCCAGCAGCCAATTGCAGGTGCAAGTGCAGGGCATGAACCTGCAGCGCTATGCCGAACTGGCCCGCGTGCTGGAGCCCTATGGCCCACGCTTGCAGGCGGCTGAAGGCACTACCCTGACCTACGGGGTTACGGGCAATCGTGAACAGCTACGTGCCCAGCTTGGCCTGGCCAAGCTGCAGGAAGTGCCGGTCGAGCAGGCACCGGCGGTGCCGGCTATGCCAGCACCGGCGGTGGACGCCGCAGCCGCGCAGCCCGCGCCTGCGCAGCCAGCACCCAAGCCGTTCGACGGCTTGCGTTTTCGCTGGTAAGGGGCGCTTACCGTGACTGACATGCGTCGCTGGATCTGGCTGGGCGCTGCACTGCTGATCGCTGTGCTGCTTTATAGCCTGCACAATATTCTTACGCCGTTCCTGGTCGGCATCATGCTGGCCTACCTGGCCGACCCGCTGGTCGATCGTCTCGAGCGCCTGGGGCTTTCGCGTACCTGGGGTGTGGTGGTGGTGTTCGGCCTGTTCACCCTGTTGCTGTTGGCGTTGTTGCTGGTGCTTGTGCCGATGCTGGCCAAGCAGTTGGTGCGCCTGTACGAATTGGCGCCGCAGATGCTCGACTGGCTTGAGCATGTCGCGCTGCCGTGGGTACAGGGCCGCCTTGGCCTGGCCGATGGTTTCTGGAAATTCGACAAGATCAAGGCCGCCATCGGCGCGCACATGGGGCAGACCACCGATATCGTCGGCATGCTGCTGTCCCAGGCCACCGCCTCAAGCCTGGCGTTGGTGGGTTGGTTGGCCAACATGGTGCTGATCCCGGTCGTGGGCTTCTATCTACTGCGCGATTGGGACTTGATGATGGGCAAGCTGCGCGGCCTGCTGCCGCGCCAGCGTGAGCCGCAAGTGATGGGCCTGGCAGGTGAATGCCATGAAGTGCTGGGGGCATTCGTGCGCGGGCAGCTGATGGTGATGCTGGCCCTGGGCGTCATCTATTCAGCCGGCCTGATGCTGGTGGGGCTCGAACTCGGTCTGCTGATCGGCATGCTTGCAGGCCTTGCGGCCATCGTGCCGTACATGGGCTTCATCATTGGCATTGGTGCCGCGCTGGTGGCCGGCCTGTTCCAGTTCGGTGGCGACCTGTATCCGATGCTGGGCATCGTTGCGGTGTTCATGGTTGGGCAGGCGTTGGAGGGTATGGTGCTGACCCCTCTGCTGGTGGGCGATCGCATCGGCCTGCACCCGGTTGCAGTAATCTTTGCCATCCTCGCCGGGGGGGAACTGTTCGGCTTCACCGGTGTGCTGCTGGCGCTGCCGGTGGCGGCGGTGATCATGGTGCTGCTGCGGCATGTGCATGCCCTGTACAAGGAATCGGATATGTACGCCGGGAACATCGACCCGGAGCTTTGAACACGTGTTTCGTCTTGAGCCTTTTCGTGCCCGCGAAATCGAGCGCCGCCCTGTGGCGCCCGCTCTCGCGGGTGCTGAGCACTGTTTTTCCTGCATCCGTCGTTCGCTTGTGCAGCGCAACTTGTTGATTTTGCTTGCCCTATCCGCAGTCGAGATTGTGCGCCCCGCGTTGCGGGTATAGACTTTGCAGATTGTTCACCAAAGGCCCCCAGCGGTCCCGTCGACCGCCCGCGAGCATGAAACCACCGATCCAGTTGCCCCTGGGTGTGCGCCTGCGCGATGACGCCACCTTCATCAACTACTATCCGGGCGCCAATGCTGCGGCATTGGGTTACGTCGAGCGGCTATGCGAAGCCGACGCCGGCTGGACCGAGAGCCTTATCTACCTGTGGGGCAAGCAGGGTGTTGGCCGTTCCCACCTGCTGCAGGCCGCCACCCATCGCTTCCAGCAACGTGGCGAGCCCGCTGTCTACCTGCCGCTGGCGCAATTGCTCGATCGTGGCGTAGAACTGCTCGACTACCTGGCCCAGTACGAACTGGTGTGCATCGACGATCTGCATGTGATCGCCGGCAAGGCGGATTGGGAAGAGGCCATGTTCCACCTGTTCAACCGCCTGCGCGACAGCGGCCGACGCTTGCTGCTGGCTGCCTCGGCATCACCGCGTGAGCTGCCGATCAAGCTGCCGGACCTGAAGTCGCGGTTGACCCTGGCCCTGGTGTTCCAGATGCGCGGCCTGTCCGACGAAGACAAGCTGCGCGCCTTGCAGCTGCGAGCTTCGCGCCGTGGCCTGCACCTGACCGACGAAGTCGGCCATTTCATCCTCACCCGCGGCGCGCGGAGCATGAGCGCGTTGTTCGACTTGCTCGAGCGCCTCGATCAGGCGTCGCTGCAGGCACAACGCAAGCTCACCATTCCTTTTCTCAAGGAAACCCTCGGCTGGTAACCCCCTGAAAACCCTGGGCCAGAGCGGTAAAACAAAAAAGTCACATCTTTTTCGATAAAATTTGCAAATGGCCATGATAGAGGGCATAGTTTCACCCTTCTAAAGGATTACAGACACGGTCGTGCCCATGCTGAAGCGCTTCGCACCCCTCGTGCCACTCGCACTCGTGACCCTGCTTTTTGGCTGCGCGGCCCAAGGCCCGGTATCTCAGCCCCAGGATCACACGCCGATCACTGCACAATCGGCAATCAACGCCAAAGCCTCTTCCTCGTCGGTGTTCGGCGAGCCGGAAGAGCTGGCCACCGAAGATGGCCTGGCGTCTTTCTCCGGCAGCAAGCCTTACCAATTGCCGGTTCTGGCTGACAGCATTCTCGAGCGCGGCATGTCGTTGATCGGCACCCGCTACCGCTTCGGTGGTACCTCGGAAAAGTCCGGCTTCGACTGCAGTGGCTTCATCGGTTACCTGTTCCGCGAAGAGGCGGGCATGACGCTGCCGCGCTCCACGCGTGAAATGATCAACGTCGATGCCCCGAAAGTGGCCCGCAACAAGCTCAAGCCAGGTGACCTGCTGTTCTTCAGCACCAATGGCCGTGGCCGGGTAAGCCATGCCGGGATCTACCTGGGTGACAACCAGTTCATCCACTCCAGCAGCCGCCGCAGTGGTGGTGTGCGCATCGACAGCCTCGGTGATCGTTACTGGAGCAAGACCTTCATTGAAGCCAAGCGAGCCTTGGCCATGGCGCCGACCAACATCGCGCGCAACTGATATCAAAATGATGTACCCTGCCGCGGCGGTGATGCTTTAAAAAAAGCTCGCCGCCGTGCGCATTTACAGAAAGCGTCTAATCTAAATTCTCAACTCTTTTCGGCTGCAGCGCAGCGGTCTCAGACAGGATGTTCTGGCCATGGTAAAGATGGCGCGCTTCGCATTTTTCTCCTTGGCAGCCTTGCTGGCTGCATGCTCCAGCCGTGCGCCTGCGCCGGCCCCTGTGGTACAGCCGCAGGTGACCTATAGCCAGCCCAGTCCTTCACCGATTGCCGATGACGTGCTGATCCGCGCCATTGGTCTGGTTGGTACGCCCTATCGTTGGGGGGGCAATACGCCGGATTCCGGCTTCGACTGCAGCGGCCTGATCAAGTATGTATACCGTGATGCTGCTGGCATCAGCCTGCCGCGCTCGACGCGAGAGATGATTGTCATGCGCGCACCGACGGTGGATGTCAGTTCGCTGCAGTCTGGTGACCTGGTGTTCTTCGCCACCAGTGGCGGCTCGCAGGTCAGCCATGCCGGCATCTATGTCGGGGACGGCCGCTTCGTGCATGCACCTTCCACCGGTGGCACCGTGCGCCTGGACTACCTGTCGAACAGCTACTGGGCCAAGGCCTACCTGCAGGCCAAGCGGGTGATTCCGCAAGGGCATCTGGCACAGAACCCTTGATATCCATGCCTGTAAGCGGTCCCGTTGAGCTTGGGGCCGCTACAGGCTGCCGAGATTCAGGGGGCTACGACCACCCGCCAAAATCACATTGCCGCCATCGTCGGCCACCGGTATCCCGCCTTGGCCTGCTTCAGCTGGCCTCGCGCCGGCCTCATTGAAGTCGCGCATACTTTGGCGGCATCACCCGCTTCGATTGACGCTCCCGGTGCAACCCTCTAACCTTCGCGGCGTGTTTCAGGTGCCCTGCCAGCCCCGACTGGGCAGGGTGAAACTGGGAAGCCGGTGGGCGCCAGCATGGCGCGATTCCGGCGCTGCCCCCGCAACGGTGGATGAGTAAAAGGCCGCGCAGGGCCACTGGATGCCAGCATCCGGGAAGGCGCGCAGGCCAGGGCCAAGGCCCACTCACAAGCCCGGAGACCGGCCTGATACTGCCAACGGCATCACGGAGGGTGATGCGCGGTGCACCGTGGCGCCCAGCCATGGCCTCTGCGCGTTCTCCGTTTGCCTGCCTATTACCTGTCGCCGCGCATTGCCGTGGTGCCAGCCAGCGGAGAACCCTGATGAGCGATTCCACCGAACGCGACGAACGCCACCTGGCGCGCATGCAGCGCAAGAAGGCGGTCATCGACGAACGCATCGCCAATTCCCCTAACGAATGCGGCCTGCTGCTGGTGCTGACCGGCAATGGCAAGGGCAAGAGCAGTTCGGCCTTCGGCATGCTCGCGCGCGCCTTGGGCCACGGCATGCAATGCGGTGTGGTGCAGTTCATCAAGGGCCGCAACAGCACCGGCGAGGAGCTGTTCTTCCGTCGCTTCCCCGAACAGGTGCGCTACCACGTGATGGGCGAGGGCTTTACCTGGGAAACCCAGGACCGCCAGCGTGACATCGCCGCTGCGCAAGCCGCCTGGGCGGTGTCGCGCCAGTTGCTGCAGGACCCAGGTGTACAGTTCGTGGTGCTGGACGAGCTCAACATCGCCCTCAAACATGGCTACCTCGACCTGGACCAGGTACTGTCCGACATTCAGGCCCGCCCGCCCATGCAGCATGTGATTGTCACTGGCCGCGCTGCGAAGCCTGAGATGATCGAACTGGCCGACACCGTGACCGAAATGGGCATGCTCAAGCACGCCTTCCAGGCCGGTATCCGCGCACAGAAGGGCGTCGAACTGTGAGTCGATCGCGCCACTGCCCCGCCGTGTTGATCGCGGCACCCGCCTCAGGCCAGGGCAAGACTACCGTCACTGCTGCGCTGGCCCGCCTGCACCGCAACCTCGGGCGCAAGGTGCGGGTGTTCAAATGCGGGCCCGACTTTCTTGACCCGATGATTCTCGAACGGGCCAGTGGCGCGCCGGTGTATCAGCTGGACCTGTGGATGATCGGTGCCGAGGAAAGCCGTCGGCTGCTGTGGGAAGCTGCTGGCGAGGCTGACCTGATCCTCATCGAAGGGGTGATGGGGCTGTTCGACGGCACCCCGTCAAGCGCTGACCTGGCGCGCCACTTTGGCGTGCCGGTGCTGGCGGTGATCGACGGCACAGCCATGGCCCAGACCTTCGGTGCCCTGGCCTTGGGCCTGGCGCGGTACCAGGCCGATCTGCCGTTCGCCGGCGTGCTGGCCAATCGGGTAGGCAGCCTGCGTCATGCGCAACTGCTCGAAGGCAGCCTGACCGAGGGCTTGCGCTGGTATGGCGGCTTGTCCCGCGAACGCGGCATCGAACTGCCCAGCCGCCACCTGGGCCTGGTGCAGGCCAGCGAGCTGAATGACCTGGACACCCGCCTGGACGCTGCCGCCGAAGCGTTGGGCGCCAGTTGCGATGCGGCGTTGCCGCCGCCAGTCAGCTTTGCCGAGCCTGAACCGCAAGCCTGCGTGGCCTCGCTGGCCGGTGTGCGCATTGGCGTGGCGCGGGACGAGGCGTTCGCCTTCACGTATGGCGCTAACCTCGACCTGTTGCGCAACCAGGGTGCCCAGCTGGTGTTCTTCTCGCCGCTGCACGACCACGAACTGCCGGCGGTAGACAGCCTGTATCTGCCGGGTGGTTATCCTGAGCTGCATCACCATGCGCTGGCCGCCAACGCACCGATGTGCGAGGCGATCCGCGCCCACCACGCGCAGGGCAAGCCATTGCTGGCCGAGTGCGGCGGCATGCTGTACCTGCTCGATGCCCTGACTGACGTGGCCGGTGAACGTGCCGAACTGCTCGGCTTGCTGCCGGGTGAGGCGACCATGCAGAAGCGCCTGGCCGCCCTGGCGCTGCAGGCGGTGGAGCTGCCGGAGGGGACCTTGCGCGGTCACACCTATCACCATTCGCTGACCAGCACTGCGCTGGAACCGATTGCTCGGGGGCTGAGCCCCAACGGCGGGCGTGGCAACGAGGCGGTTTATCGTCTGGGCCGGCTCACGGCCTCTTACGTGCACTTCTATTTCCCTTCCTGCCCGGATGCGGCAGCGGCGCTGTTGCGACCATGAATGATCACGCCTATAGCGACGCCGAGCGCGCCGCCATTTACCGGGCCATCGGCGAGCGCCGCGACATGCGCCATTTTGCGGGTGGCCAGGTGGCACCCGAACTGCTTGGCCGCTTGCTGGCGGCCGCGCATCAGGCGCCCAGTGTCGGGCTTATGCAGCCGTGGCGCTTTATCCGCATCACCCAGCGTGACCTGCGCGGGCGCATCCAGGCCTTGGTGGAGGCGGAGCGGGTACGCACGGCCGAGGCGCTGGGCGAGCGATCCGATGCCTTCATGAAATTGAAGGTGGAGGGCATAAACGATTGTGCCGAGCTGCTGGTGGCGGCCTTGATGGACAACCGCGAGCCTCACATCTTCGGCCGCCGCACCCTGCCGGAGATGGACCTGGCCTCGCTGGCCTGTGCCATCCAGAACCTGTGGCTGGCCGCGCGTGGCGAAGGGCTGGGCATGGGCTGGGTGTCGCTGTTCGACCCGCAGGCGTTGGCCGCGCTGCTGGGCATGCCCGCCGGGGCCAAGCCGGTGGCGGTACTGTGCCTTGGGCCGGTCGCCGCGTTCTATCCGGTGCCGATGTTGGTGCAGGAAAGCTGGGCCGAAGAGCGGCCCCTGAGTGAAATGCTTTACGAAAACCAATGGGGAGAGCGTCAATGAGCGTGGCCTTGCTGACCGTGGCCGGGGTGGCCCTGGACGCTTTGCTGGGCGAACCACAGCGGCGCCACCCCTTGGTGGCGTTCGGCAACATGGCCGGCACCCTGGAGCGCCGCCTGAATGCGGGCGGGCGCGGCTGGCGCAGCCACGGCGTGAGCGCGTGGTTTCTGGCGGTGGTGCCGCTGACCCTGGTGGCGCTGGTCCTTTCGTGGCTGCCGTATATTGGCTGGCTGGTTGACGTGCTGGCGCTTTACTGCGCCGTGGGGCTGCGCAGCCTGGGCGAGCATGTGCTGCCGGTGGCCAACGCCTTGCGCCAGGGCGACCTGGCGGAGGCGCGGCACCGCGTTGGCTACCTGGTCAGCCGCGAAACGCGCGAACTGGACGAGCCAGCAGTGGCCCGGGCGGCGACCGAGTCGGTGCTGGAGAACGGCAGCGATGCAGTGTTCGCCGCGTTGTTCTGGTTTGTGGTGGCCGGTGCGCCCGGGGTGGTGCTGTACCGCCTGAGCAACACGCTGGATGCCATGTGGGGCTACCGTAACGAACGTTTCGAGCGCTTTGGCTGGTGCGCGGCGCGCATCGACGATGTGCTCAACTATATACCTGCAAGGCTGGTGGCCCTGACTTATGCGCTGTTGGGCAAGACCCGTCTGGCCCTGGCCTGCTGGCGCAAACAGGGCCCGCTGTGGGACAGCCCCAACGCCGGGCCGGTGATGGCTGCCGGCGCCGGCGCGCTGGGCGTCGAGCTTGGTGGCCCGGCGGTGTACCACGGCGAACTGCATGAGCGGCCGCGCCTGGGCGAGGGGCCAGTGGCCGATGCCGATGCCATCGAGCGCGGCTGGCAGCTGGTGCAGCGCGGCGTGTGGCTGTGGCTGCTGATGATCTGCCTGGGGGCCTATATCAATGCTTGAACATGGTGGCCGCCTGTTACGCGCGGTGCAGCAATACGGTATTGCCCGTGAGCAGTGGCTCGACCTGTCCAGCGGCATTGCGCCCTGGCCATTTCCTGTCCCGCCGATTCCCGTCGACGCCTGGGCCCGCCTGCCAGAAACCGAGGACGGCCTGGAGGACGCCGCGCGCGCGTATTACGGCGCCCGCCAGTTGCTGCCGGTAGCCGGCTCCCAGGCCGCTATCCAGGCCTTGCCGCTGCTGCGTACAACGGCCCGGGTTGGCGTGCTGACGCCGTGCTATGCCGAACACCCGTATGCCTGGCAACGGGCGGGGCACCAACTGCTGGCGCTGGATGAGGCGCAAGTTGAGGCTGCGCTCGACGGCCTCGATGTGCTGGTGCTGGTGAACCCCAACAATCCGACCGGCCAACGGGTGTCGCGCGAACGCCTGCTGGCTTGGCATGCTCGCCTGGCGGCCCGCGGTGGCTGGCTGCTGGTCGACGAAGCATTCATGGACAACACCCCGGCGGACAGCGTGGTGGACTGCGCCGAACGCCCGGGGCTGATCGTGCTGCGCTCGTTTGGCAAGTTCTTCGGCTTGGCCGGCGTGCGCCTGGGCTTCGTTGCCGCCGAACACAGCTTGCTGCTGCGCCTGGCCGAGCTGCTCGGCCCCTGGACCGTCAACGGCCCGACCCGGGTGCTGGCCCAGGCCAGCCTGACCGATCAAACTGCCCAGCGCGCGCAGGCCGAACGCTGTGCTGCTGCCGGCCAGCGGCTTGCGCACGTGTTGCGCAGTGCCGGCCTGGCGCCTAGTGGTGGCTGCGACTTGTTCCAGTACGTGCGTAGCGAGCACGCTGCACGCCTGCATGAATTTCTCGCCCGGCGCGGCATCCTGGTACGGCTGTTCGAACAGCCAGCAGCCGTGCGCCTGGGGTTGCCTGCCTGCACGGCGGACGAACAGCGCCTGGCCCAGGCCCTGGCGGCTTATCAGAAGGAAACGGCATGACGACCCTCATGGTGCAAGGCACCACCTCCGACGCAGGCAAGAGCACACTGGTGACCGCATTGTGCCGCTGGCTGTTGCGCCAGGGCGTCGCTGTGGTGCCCTTCAAGCCACAGAACATGGCGCTGAACAGCGCGGTGACGGCTGATGGCGGTGAAATCGGCCGTGCCCAGGCGGTGCAGGCCCAGGCCTGCCGGCTACAACCGCACACCGACATGAACCCGGTGCTGCTCAAGCCCAACAGCGACACCGGCGCCCAGGTCATCATCCACGGTCGGGCGGTCACCAGCATGAATGCAGTGGCCTACCACGACTATAAAACCACGGCCATGCAAGCGGTGCTGGCGTCTCATCAACGCCTGAGTGCCGCGTACCCGGTGGTCATGGTCGAGGGTGCGGGGTCGCCGGCAGAGATCAACCTGCGTGCCGGCGATATCGCCAACATGGGCTTTGCCGAAGCGGTGGACTGCCCGGTGATCCTGGTGGCCGACATCAACCGCGGTGGTGTGTTCGCCCATCTGGTGGGCACGCTGGAACTGCTGTCGACCACTGAACAGGCGCGGGTCAAAGGTTTTGTCATCAACCGCTTCCGTGGCGATATCGCCCTGCTGCAGCCAGGGCTGGACTGGCTGGAACAACGCACCGGCAAACCGGTACTGGGCGTACTGCCTTACGTTACCGACCTGCACCTGGAAGCCGAAGACGGTATCGATGTGCGTCAAGGCGTCAAGCACGCGCGTGTGCTCAAGGTGATCGTGCCAGTGCTGCCGCGTATCAGTAACCACACCGATTTCGACCCGCTGCGCCTGCACCCGCAGGTGGACTTGCAGTTCATCGGCCCTGGCCAGCCGATTCCGGCTGCCGACCTCATCATCTTGCCGGGCTCCAAGAGCGTGCGAGGCGACTTGGCACAACTGCGCGAGCGCGGTTGGGACAAGGCCATCGAGCGGCACCTGCGCTATGGCGGCAAGCTGATCGGTATCTGCGGTGGCCTGCAGATGCTGGGGCGGGAAGTGCATGACCCGCTGGGGCTGGAGGGGGCCGCAGGCTCTAGCCAGGGGCTCGGCCTGCTCGACTATGCCACGGTGCTCGAAGCCGAGAAGCAACTGTGCAATGTGGCCGGCACGCTGAGCCTTGAAGCGGCAACGGTAACCGGTTATGAAATTCATGCTGGCGTTACGACGGGGCCTGCGCTGGCGCAACCCGCGGTCCAACTGGCTGATGGCCGCCATGATGGCGCTGTCAGTGCCGATGGCCAGATCCTCGCCACCTACCTGCATGGCCTGTTCGAAGGCAGCCAGTCGTGTGCCGCGCTATTGCGCTGGGCCGGGCTGGAGGATGTGCAGGTTATCGACTACGAAGCGTTGCGCGAACACGACATCGAGCGCCTGGCTGATCTGGTGGAGAAGCACCTGGACACCGCGCAGTTGCGCCAGCTGTGTGGGGTAGCCTGACATGCGTAACCTGATTCTCGGTGGCGCCCGGTCTGGCAAAAGCCGCCTGGCCGAACAACTGGCCAGTGCCAGCGGCTTGCCGGTGACCTACATCGCCACCAGCCAGCCGCTGGATGGCGAAATGAACGAACGCGTGTTGCTGCATCGTCAGCGCCGGCCGGATGACTGGGGGTTGATCGAAGAGCCCTTGGCCCTGGCCGCGGTACTGCGCGCCGAAGCGGCCGAAGGGCGCTGCCTGCTGGTGGATTGCCTGACCCTGTGGCTGACCAATTTGTTGATGCTGGAAGATGACCAGCGCCTGGCCGAGGAGCGTGATGCCCTGCTGGCGTGCCTGGAACAGTTACCTGGCACCCTTATCCTGGTCAGTAACGAAACCGGCCTGGGCGTCGTGCCCATGGGCGAGCTGACCCGGCGCTATGTCGACCTGGCCGGCTGGCTGCACCAGGCGGTGGCCGAACGCTGTCAGCGTGTCGTGCTGACCGTGGCCGGCCTGCCCTTAATCCTCAAAGGACCTGCACTATGACCCAAGCCTGGTGGCGTGACGCCTGCCAACCCCTCGACAACGCCGCCATGGACCAGGCCCGCGCCCGTCAGCAGCAACTGACCAAACCTGCAGGCTCGCTCGGCCAACTTGAAGCGCTGGCGATTCAGCTGGCTGGCCTTCAGGGGCTTGAACGACCCACGCTGGATCAGGTTGCCATCACCATTTTTGCCGGCGACCACGGCGTGGTCGAAGAGGGCATCTCGGCCTATCCGCAGGCGGTAACCGGGCAGATGCTATGTAACTTCGTCGGCGGGGGCGCGGCGATCAGTGTGCTGGCGCGGCAACTGCAGGCCAGCCTGGACGTGGTCGACCTGGGCACCATTGACGCGCAGCTGGAACTGCCCGGCGTGCGCCATCTGCGCCTGGGCACTGGTACTGCCAACTTTGCCCGTCAACCCGCGATGACCGAAAACCAGCTGCAAGCGGCCTTGCAGGCCGGTCGCGACAGTGCCCAGCGCGGCGCCGAACAGGGCGCACAGCTGTTCATCGGTGGCGAGATGGGCATTGGTAACACCACAGCCGCCGCAGCCTTGGCCAGTGTTCTGCTGGGGTGTCCGGCGTCGGAGCTGAGCGGCCCTGGCACTGGCCTGGACAACGCCGGGGTACAGCACAAGGCTGAAGTCATCGAGAGGGCGCTGCGCCTGCATGGCCTGCGTGCTGAAGACCCGTTGCAGGTACTGGGCTGTGTTGGCGGTTTCGAGATCGCGGCGTTGGTCGGTGCCTACATAGGTTGTGCGCAGGCGGGTGTCGCGGTGCTGGTGGATGGCTTTATCTGCAGTGTCGCTGCGCTCGTGGCAGTGCGCCTCAACCCGCAGTGTCGGGCCTGGCTGTTGTTCGCTCATCAGGGCGCTGAACCCGGGCACAAGGCCTTGCTTGCTGCACTGCAGGCCGAGCCCCTGCTGGCCTTGGGCTTGCGCCTGGGTGAGGGCAGTGGCGCTGCCTTGGCGGTGCCGCTGTTGCGCCTGGCCTGTGCGCTGCATGGACAGATGGCGACCTTTGCCGAGGCCGCGGTGGCGGACCGCCCGGCATGATCCTCGACTTGCTGCGCCATGGTGAAACGGAACAAGGCGGCCTGCGTGGCAGCCTTGATGATGCCTTGACCGACAAGGGCTGGGCACAGATGCGCCGCGCGGTGGCCGACGGCGGCCCATGGCAGGTGCTGGTCAGCTCGCCGCTGCAACGTTGTGGGCGTTTTGCCGATGAGCTGGGTGCGCAGTTGAACCTGCCTGTGCAGCGTGAGCCCGCCCTGCAGGAACTGCACTTCGGTGATTGGGAGGGCCAAAGTGCCGCGCAGATCATGGAGCGCCAGGCTGATGCACTGGGCCGTTTCTGGGCCGACCCTTACGCCTTCACACCGCCCAATGGCGAGCCGGTCGAGGCGTTTGCCGAACGGGTGCTGGCGGCTGTCGAGCGTTTGCGCCTTCAACATGCCGGCAAGCGCGTGCTGCTGGTCACCCATGGCGGCGTCATGCGGCTGTTACTGGCCCGTGCCCGTGGCTTGCCCAGGGAGCAGTTGCTGCAGGTCGAGGTGGGCCATGGCGCGTTGATGCGGCTGGTGCCAGGTGGCGATGGGCAACTGGTCGAGGCACCCTGAGATGTTGCCGTTCTGGATCGCCCTGCAATTTCTCAGCAGCCTTCCGGTGAGCCTGCCGGGCATGCCGGCACCGCGTGAGGTAGGGCGTTCGCTGCTGTACTACCCGCTGGTCGGGCTGCTGTTCGGCTTGCTGCTGTGGTTGGCCAGTCATCTGCTGCAGGGTACGCCGTCGCCGCTGCATGCGGCTTTGCTGCTGACGTTGTGGGTACTGCTCAGTGGCGCCTTGCACCTGGATGGCCTGGCGGACAGTGCCGACGCCTGGCTAGGTGGTTTCGGCGACCGTGAGCGCACCTTGCGGATCATGAAAGACCCGCGCAGTGGGCCGATTGCCGTGGTCACCCTGGTCTTGGTGTTGTTGCTGAAGTTTTGCGCACTGTGGGTGCTGGTCGGGCAGGGCATCGGGGCGCAATTGCTGCTGGCGCCGTTGATCGGGCGGGCGGCGATGTTGGGCCTGTTCCTTGGCACACCTTATGTGCGACCTGGCGGGTTGGGCCAGGCGTTGGCCGAACATTTGCCCCGGCGCGCGGCGGGGTGGGTGTTGCTGGTTTGTGTGCTGTTCTGCCTCTTCTTGGGCGGATGGAGCGTGCTGCTGGCGCTGGCGGTGTTTGCCTGGTTGCGGCATCTGATGTGCCGGCGCCTGGGCGGGACCACCGGTGATACCGCCGGTGCGTTGCTGGAGCTGCTGGAGCTGGCCGTCGTGCTCGGGTTGGCGCTGGGGCTTTGAGCGCTTGATCTGGACGGCCCTTTAGCGGCTGCTTTGCGGTGCTTTCGCAGCACGCCATAGGTGTGGAGGGGCAGTAACTTCCAGAAACGGTCCGGAAGCGCCTGCCTCTTCCTTGCCGGCGTATCCTCAGCCTCCCCCCAGCAACCAGGTAGGCTTCCCGTGCGTCACTGGATCTTTGCCAGTCTATTGGTCCTGTCCACCCTCCCAGCCTCTGCTGCAGACCTCATGGCGTTCTGGGACACCCCACGCCACGGCGGCAACAGCTTCAACCGGCTGCCACCCGATCAAGCCTACTTCGATGCCCTGAGGGGGTACGGCGCCACATGGGTGCGGCTGTCGTACGACAAATGGCAACCGGTGAAACGTGATTTCCTCCTCGGCAGCGCCGATACCTATGAAGGCCTGC
The DNA here is from genome assembly GCF_001753955.1 of Pseudomonas sp. NBRC 111139. Classification (NCBI taxonomy): domain Bacteria; kingdom Pseudomonadati; phylum Pseudomonadota; class Gammaproteobacteria; order Pseudomonadales; family Pseudomonadaceae; genus Pseudomonas; species Pseudomonas sp. NBRC 111139. The sequence continues at coordinate 19,724 of NZ_BCBP01000037.1, read as the reverse complement.
CCGACGCCGACCTGGCTGTGCTGCGTGCCACCCTCGACCGGGCGCACCAGGCGGGGCTCAAGGTGGTCATCGCGCCACTCTCGCTACCGGGTATGCGCTGGTCGCAAAACAACCAGGGCCAGTTCGATGATCGCCTGTGGCAAGACAAACGTTACTGGTCCCAGGCTGCGGCGTTCTGGCGAGATATGGCGCGCGAACTGAAAAGTCATCCGGCCATCGCGGCCTACAACCTGATCAATGAGCCAGCACCGGAGAAACAGGGCGGCCTGGCTGAACATGCCGAACTCGGGCAGATGCAGCAGTGGTATGCGCAAGCGCAGGGCGGTGCGCGCGATCTGCCCTTGCTGTACCGGCAACTGATAGCGGCCATACGCGAAGAAGACACTGACACGCCGATCATGGTCGATGCCGGCTGGTATGCAGGCGCAGACGCGTTCGGCTACTGGTCGGCGCCGCTGGAAGACCCGCGAGTGCTGTACAGCGTGCACATGTACGAGCCCTATGCCGCAACCAGTGCGCCGAATATGGCGCGCAAACAGCCCATCGCCTATCCAGGCCCCGTATCTTTTGCCGGGCAGACACAGCTGTGGGATGGGCGGCGAGTTGAAGGCTACTTGCGCCAGCCGCTGGCATGGGCCGAGGCCATGGGGCTGCCGCTTTCTCGCCTGGTGGTGGGTGAGTTTGGCTGCATGCGCAGGCTGCCGGGTTGCCGGCAGTACCTTGAAGATGTACTCGTCGTGCTGGATCGCAACCGGTTGCACTGGGCGTTCTATAGCTTTCGTGAAGACAACTGGGATGGCATGGACTACGAGCTGGGCACGGCGAAGGTGCCGTGGCGCTACTGGCAGGCGGTCGAGCAGGGCGCGCCAGACCCCTTGGCGCGCAAGGCCACGGTTGAGTTCGAGCCGATCCGCAGGCGCTTGAACCCGGACTGACGCTTCTCACTCTTTCGTGAAACTTCTTGCAACACTCAGTACGCGGGTATATACACGTATCCATGCTGACCAGTGAATGCATCTGTACCCACCTACGTCGCGCCGCCCGCGGGGTGAGCCGGCATTACGACGAAGCCCTTGCCGGCTTCGGGGTCAATGTCGCCCAGTTTTCCCTGCTGCGGCACCTGCAGCGGCTCGACCGACCCAGCATCACAGCCCTGGCCGAAGCCATGGGGCTCGAGCGCAGTACCCTGGGCCGCAACCTGCGTGTGCTGGAGGCGGATGGGCTGGTAGCACTGGGCGATGGCGACGACCAGCGTAACCGCGTGGTGCTGTTGACCGAGGCGGGTAAGCAACTGCTGCACGTTGCCCACCCAGCCTGGGAGCAGGCCCAGAAAGAACTGGTTGAACGGCTTGGGGTGGGGCAGCGGGATGAACTGGTGCGACTGCTGGAACAACTGGCCTGATTTGATACGACTATAAGCGGGTATATACCCGTAAACCTTGCGATGTGCTGGAGATAACGACAATGACTTCGGTGTGGCGAACCAGCGGATGGGTGTTGGTGGGGGCGGCCTTGATACTGGCGCTGTCTCTGGGCGTACGGCACGGCTTTGGCCTGTTTCTGGGGCCGATGAGTGCTGATTTCGGCTGGGGGCGTGGGGTGTTTGCCTTCGCCATTGCCCTGCAGAACCTGATCTGGGGCCTGGCGCAGCCGTTCGCTGGCGCCTTGGCCGACCGGCTTGGCGCGGCGCGGGTGGTCATCATCGGCGGTATTCTTTATGCCGTCGGCTTGATCTTGATGGGCTTGGCTGATTCGCCTTGGTCGTTGTCGCTGAGTGCGGGCTTGCTGATCGGCATCGGCCTGTCTGGCACGTCGTTCTCGGTCATTCTCGGTGTGGTCGGGCGTGCCGTGCCGGCCGAAAAGCGCAGCATGGCCATGGGGATCGCCAGCGCCGCCGGGTCATTCGGCCAGTTCGCCATGTTGCCGGGTACCCAAGGCCTGATTCAGTGGCTGGGCTGGTCGGCAGCGTTGCTGGTACTGGGCCTTTTGGTGGCGTTCATCGTGCCTTTCGTCGGCCTGCTGCGCGATCGCCCGTTACCCAGTCACGGTGCCGAGCAGACCCTGGGCCAGGCGCTGCGCGAGGCGTGCACGCACTCTGGCTTCTGGTTGCTGGCGTTGGGCTTTTTTGTCTGTGGCTTCCAGGTCGTATTCATTGGCGTTCACCTGCCGGCCTACCTGGTTGACCAGCACCTGGCTGCGGCCACCGGTACGACAGTGCTGGCGCTGGTCGGCCTGTTCAACATCGTCGGTACCTTCACCGCTGGCTGGTTGGGCGGGCGCATGTCCAAGCCGCGCCTGCTGACCGGGTTGTACCTGCTGCGTGCGGTGGTGATCGTGCTGTTCCTGTGGGCGCCGGTGAGCGAGTTCAGTGCTTACCTGTTCGGCATTGCCATGGGCCTTCTGTGGTTGTCCACGGTACCGCTGACCAATGGGACCGTGGCCACCGTGTTCGGGGTGCGCAACCTGTCCATGCTGGGCGGTATCGTGTTCCTGTTCCATCAGTTGGGCGCGTTCCTGGGGGGCTGGCTGGGTGGGGTGGTGTATGACCGCACCGGTAGCTACGACCTGGTCTGGCAGATTTCCATCCTGCTCAGCTTGCTGGCCGCTGCCCTTAACTGGCCGGTGCGCGAGCGCCCGGTTTCACGCCTGCAGGCCCAGGCTGTATGAACCGCTACCTGATACGCGGCCTGTTGGCTATTGCCGCCCTGTTGCTGCTGGCATTGGTGTGGTGGGGCTGGCATCAGGGTGGGATGGCGCTGATGCAACTGGGCATGGGTGTGTGTTAGGCGCTACCCTGCAAGCTCAAGGATTGTCATGCGGGAGAAACAAGTCATGCGTGCACATTGGTTGACGGTGCCGGTGCTGGCCCTGCTTGCCAGTACATCGAGCTGGGCTGCAGATTGCCCGGCATTGTTGCAGGGCAGCCTGCCGGAATTGCGCGGCAAGGGGCAGGTCGAGCTGTGCAAGCGCTTTGCCGGCAAGCCGCTCGTGGTGGTGAATACTGCCAGTTATTGCGGTTTTGCCCCGCAGTTCGAGGGGCTTGAGGCGACCTACAAGGAGTATCACGAGCAAGGCCTGGAAATGCTCGGCGTGCCGTCCAATGACTTCAAGCAGGAAGACGCCGACAGTGAGAAGACTGCCAAGGTTTGCTATGCCAACTACGGTGTCACCTTCACCATGACCAAGACGCAGGCGGTGCGGGGCAAGGATGCGATACCGCTGTTCGCGGAGCTGGCCAGCCAGAGCACTGCGCCGAAGTGGAATTTCTACAAGTATGTTGTCGATCGCAAGGGCAAGGTGATCGGTAACTTCTCCAGCCTGACCAAACCGGATGATCCCGCGTTCCGCGCCGCTATCGAAAAGGCCATCGCCTCACAGCAGTAACCAGGCTGCGCTTGCTGCGGCGTTTGCTTTTAAGCGCGAGGCAGTTCAGGCGACGCAGATTGCGACTTCAGTAGGCCTTACGCCGTCCTCCTGAAGTCGCGGGATCAAGATCAAAAACAGGAAGTGGCTGGCTGCGGGTCACTTCACCGTGCATGCACGGTAATCGCCACCAACCGCACCACCACCGGCCGGACCACCAGCACACACACAAATGCCACCGGCATCGCCAGCTGATAGGCCTTGAGCACATTGCCCAGATACTCAGGGGTAAACCCGGCATTGGCTGCCGTGATCACGAAGCACATCAACAGCGCCATGATCGACGACATGTAGAACGCGAAAACGTAGGGAGTAGCGACCGGGTGCAATTTACGTCGACTGCGCGACCGGGACAGGTTGCTCATGCGAACTCCTGAAAGCTGAGTGGAAGCGCAGATTAGCAACCTGCCCCCTGCAGCTGTAGACCGGCAGCATTGAGTTCTTTATAAAGAAACTCTTACGAATCCAAGCGCTCACCATGGACCTGCTCAACGCCATTCGCTGCTTCATCAAGGTGGTCGAGGCCGGTAGCATCGCTGCTGGTGCCCGTATTCTCGGCCTCAGTCCGGCAGCCGTCAGCCAGAACCTGGCGCGGCTGGAAGGCCACCTGCAAGTGCGCCTGCTCAGCCGAACCACACGCAGCATGGCCCTGACGCCCTCTGGCGCCCAGTATTACGAGCGTGTAAAGCATATCGAGCGTGATCTGGCCCTGGCCGAACAGGCAGTGACAACACCCGACAGCGAGCCTCAGGGGCGGCTGTGCATTGCCTCGACCTCTGCCTTTGGGCGCCATGTGCTGGCGCCGTTGATACCTGCTTTCAGTGCCCGCTACCCTTTACTTTCGATAGAGTTGGTAACGACTGATCGTCGGGTCAACCATGCCCGTGAAGACGTTGACGTGAGCCTGCGCATTGCCCCGCAGCTCGAAGACCAGCTGCTGGCCCGGCGCATCGCCCGCATCCCGTTCATTTGTTGTGCCTCACCCGGTTACCTGCAAGGTGCTGGCGTACCTGCCACGCCCGAGGCCTTGCGCGGGCACCGTTGCCTTGTGTTTCGCTATCCGGTGGATGGCCGCTTCTTGCGCTGGGGCTTCATGCGGGACGGCCTGCGCTTCGAAGCGGAATTCGGCAGTGTATTGATCAGCGACGATATCGATGCCCTGACCCAGATGGCCTTGCACGATGGTGGCATCACCCGTCTGGCCGAGTTCATCGTGCGGCCGCACCTGGCCTCGGGGGCCTTGGTGCCGCTGTTCGAATACTGCGACAGCAGCCAGGCATACGCCCAGACCGAGCCCATGGACATCTACCTGTGCCTGGCCGATCGCTTTGCCATGACCACCAAGGTGCGCGCTTTCATGGACTACCTGCGCGAATGCCTGGGCGACAGCTGGCAAGTGCAGGCATGAAAAAAACCGCCACGAGGGCGGTTTTCATGTAACGCACAGGAATCAGAAGCGGTAGGTGAGGGATGCACCGATACCGTGAGCGCTGTTCTCGTACTTGGCCTGGTAGCTGCCTTTCAACAGCCCTTGTTGTTGCGAGCTTGGCAGGTTGTTGACCTTGGTATCCTCTTCCCACAGATACGAATAGGCAACGTCGATGGTCATGTCATCGTTCGGGCTCCAGCCGGCACCAAAGCTGACCGCTTTACGATCGCCAGTCGGAATGCGTGGCGAGCGATCATGGTTGTTGGTGGGCGACTGGTCGACGGAGAAGCCTGCGCGCAGGGTCCACTCCTTGTTCACCTTGTAGGACGCACCAATGGCGTGGGCCCAGGTGTCGTGCCAGTTCTGCTCTTCGGTGATGGTCTTCAACGGGTAGCCTGCCGGCGCTTCGTTCTCGACGACGATGCTTTCCAGGCGGCTCCAGCGCGTCCAGGTGCTACCCGCATACAGTGTCCAATGGTCATCCAGTTCATGAGTGACCGAGAAGTCCACTGACTCTGGCGTCTTGATCTTCAGGCTAGCGTCGAACTTGCCGTTCAGGCCAAGCTGTGGAATCGGGTAGGAAACGCGGGTATTGCCTTCAAGCTTGTAGTCGACCATCGAGTGATAGGTCAGGCCCAGACGGGTACGGTCCGTAGCTTGCACCAGAACGCCGATGTTGTAACCGATCGCAGTGTCGTCGCCCTTGATCTTGGTCTCGCCGTCAGGGCCATTGGGCCCCAGGAGGGCCTTGCTGCTCAGGTTCGAACCCAGTTCACCCTTGATACGGTTGATAGTCGGGCCAAAACCGATCGACACTTTGTCGTTGAAGGCGTAGCTGACGGTTGGCTGGAAGGTGACAACCTCGACCTTGCTCTTCTTGCCCCAGTAGCGTGCAGCGTCATCGCTACCGTAGTCGGTGATCAGGCCATATGGCACGTAAACGCCGAAGCCAACGCTCCAGTGATCATCAATCGGCTTGACGTAATAGCCCATGGGTACGCCAACGAGAGGCACCATGTCACCATCGGTTTCCCCCCCGAAGTTGCTGCCTGGGCCCGATATGTCGGTCTTGGCGATGACGGCAGCGCCGCCCACGGTGAATTGTTCGCGCTTGAGGCGGGACATGCCGGCCGGGTTGCCATACACAGTGCTGGCATCGTCGGCAGAAGACGAGCGCCCAGCAAAACCGGTTCCCATGCCGCTGATACTTTGTTCGTTCAGCGCGAACCCGGCGGCGAGCAGTTGGCTGGAAGCAAGCGCAACGACTACGCCGAGGGAGGTTTTGAGCATTACTTTTTTCATTATTAGAAAACTCCTTGGGTCTCCGGGGCGAAAAGCTACCAACAAATCACGCGCTGCGCTATAGGCTCAATCGCAGGAGTTAGAGTGGTTTTGTAGGACAATCCGACCAAAATTCCATTTTTTCCGGTTTACTTGTAGGACGCGTCTCAAGATGCCTGTGGCAATTTCTGATCTATGCAGGCATGCCAGGCATGGGTGAAGTCGCGCAGACGACCCTGGGGGTTGAAAATCTGTCGCCAGATACGCGCCAGGGCCAGCAGATCGTCTGCCGCAGGCAATGGGGTGGCCTGCTCTTCGATGAGCATCCAGGCAATGGCAGTGGAATAGCGCAGGTTGACGGTGAGCTCCAGGTGCGGGCCACCCAGGAAGGCGTGCTGGCTGGCCAGGCCGCGGACCAGGCTGGCGAGGTCGGGGTCACGGGCCAGGTATTCGTCCCAGAGCGCCTGGTGACGATGTTCGCCGATGCGGTAGAGGCCGTGCCCGCGTCGGTCGTGCAGGGCTGAGCCGAGTGCTGACTGGCTGGCGGCGATACCCAGGAGCAAGGCTTCGGCGCTGGCGCAGTGACGGTTCAGGTAGACCAGGGTGGGTCGGATCACATACTGACACAATTCATTCGCCGCAATACCCATGATGCCCTCGAGCAGGTAAGGGCCGGACGGGCGCTGGAGCTTGGCAGCTGGTGAATGATCAGGCCCGCCGGGAGCGGAAAGCACCGCTCGAGTTGAAGTGTAGTGTGATAATCGTGGTGTAAAGAGCTGTTTTTAAATCGATTGCTGCCTGACACTCCGGGCTATATGCCCTTAGGCAATTACGCCAAGAGCGTTCAGGCAGTCTTGTGATCGGATGATTCAGCGCTTGAATACCCCGGTATTCGCCGGTCACGCGGTAAGCGACTGACGCGTCCGGGCGATCACCGCCTGCAGCGGTTCATGGCGGCTGTACTGTTCGTGGTACAGGCGTTCGGTATGGCAGGCAACGCCGTGTTCGTCTACCAAGGTAAAGCTGAAGCTGCCCTTGCGTGGGGCAACGATAAGGCACTTCAACGGCGAGAAGGCCTGGGAGAGGGTGCCAATGGCAGCCTGAATCTGATGATGAGTTTGCATATTGTTGGAGGTTCCTGCTTTAAACACGGGGGTTATGATCCGTGCATGATAGAAACGTTCCAGTGACGCCTTTATTAAGGGACGAACGAACCTGACTGGAACAGGGCAGCCAGAGGGGGCGCAATCAAATGTAGGCGCTTGGGCTGACTGGTAGGTACTTCGGAAGGCAGGCAGCACGCCGGGGCCAAGGTTCTAGGCCGTCGAGGTGGGATCCTGATCAATCTGTCATGTGATTCGTGCTTGCGCAGCGTAAGGCTGGCGAGTGAATCATTGAATGGGCCGGTCCTTGTTTCAGCAGGGACGCTCTTGGGGGGAGCGAGTCTGCAAGGACGCTTGCGGCCAGAATTGACTTTCAGCTTGGTACTAACGAGGGGCACCTTACCGGAAGTGCAGATGTTTGGCAAGCGCTACGTTTGTTCAGGTGAGCCGCGCAGTATGGCGCGAATTTTCGTTGCTGGGAAGAGGGGGGAAATGGCCCGAATGCCGGCCGATGTGCCCTTTTCGTGCACCCAAATGGAGGTTCATGGTGCACTTGTTCACATTCGGGGCAGCGCCTGTAACGGCCTGGTAACACCACCCGGCAGCCTCGCCAATGCCTTGACTGCGTGGTTAAGTCAATGAAAAAAAACACTATTTTTAGCTGGTGAAAAAATCGTCAGTTTGACCAAAGCCCCCAATTCACGGGGGTTTGAGGGGTGTGAGAGGGGGTTGTCCACCGAGTTATCCACAGGAACTGTGGATTGTCCCGAGCGCTTGCTCTAGCACGGGCGTGCCAGCAATGGGATGGACTGTCCGACAATTGCCATGCTCCAACAGACTGGTTGGTCATCCACCTGAAAACGTCAAGAAAAGATCATGGAATTTTTTTTCAATCCTCCAGAAATCGACAGGCCAGGGCGAAAAAAAAAGAGTAGAGTGGCGCGCCTTTCGAGTTACCAAACCTGTTGCTCATGAAGTTTCGCGGTAAACACCTTTCCAGCCCCGCTGCATCGACACCTGCACCTCCTGCCAAACGCTTTTCCCTGAAAGTGGCCTTGTGGTTGCTCGACAGCCCGCGCCTGGGCGACAACCCTCAGGTCAAGCACCTGGCCGGGCGCTTGCTGAAGCAGCCTGCGCGCCAAGGGGTGGTTGTGGCGCAGAGCCGCCTGGGGCAGATGCTGTGCCGCGATTGTGGCAACGCCCGTGACCGGCGTATAGGCCATGAGCTGCTGCGGCAGGCTGCCCGCGCAGGGGATCGGCGGGCGCAGCTGGAGTACGCTCGGCTGTGTCAGCACAACGAGCCGGAGCAGGCGCGCTATTGGCTTGAGCTTGCGGCAGGGCAGGGGTCGCAGGAAGCGCGGCGCTTGTTGCGACAGTGGTTTTCTGTCTGAGCTTTTTTGCCTGCGCGGGCCCTTTCGCGAGCAATCACCGATGTGTGTCCACCGCCGTGGTAGGAGCGGGTTTACCCGCGAATACGGTGGCGGCGGCCACGGTGAACGGCGGGTTGGAGATTGGCCAGCAGGGCCGGCCTCTTCGCGGGTGAACCCGCTCCTACGGGCGACCGTGCAGGCATTACCTTTGCCTTCAGGCTTGCGCAGCGGGCAGGCCCGCGATGAGGCCGATGCAGGCAACACGCCAGTCAGGCTGATAAGCTGCACTCAATTTGCATCAGAGCGTTCGGGGTAAGCATGACAGTGGATCTGGCCAGCATTCTGCTGGGCTTGGTGGCAGGCGTAATACCCTGCCTGGTGTGGGTCATGCAGGTGCAGCGCCGCCAGGGCGCACGGCAAGGTGAGCAGGCCTTGCTCGAAGAGCGCCTCAACGCTGCCCAACTTGCCCAAGCTGGCCTGCAGGCGCAACTGGACGCCAGCCGCGACGAGGTCAGCGACCTCAGTGAGGCCAACGCCGTCAAACAGGCCCAGCTGGCCGCCCAAGGCCGTGAGCTGGAGCTGCTGCAGATCGACCGCGACAATGCCCGTGATGCGGCCCACGCCTGGAGCCTTGAGCGCGCCAACCGCGAAGCCGAACTGCGCCGCCTGGAAGCGCAAACCGCGCGCCTGGACGCAGAACTGCGTGAACAGCAGGAAAGCCACCAGCAACGCCTGGAAGACCTGCAGGAGGCCCGTGACACCTTGCGCGCCCAGTTCGCCGACATGGCCACCAAGATCTTCGACGAGCGCGAGCAGCGCTTCGCCCAGACCAGCCAGCAGCACCTTGGCCAGTTGCTCGACCCGCTCAAGGAGCGCATCCAGGCCTTCGAAAAACGCGTGGAGGAAAGCTATCAACAAGAGGCCCGCGAGCGCTTCTCGCTGGGCAAGGAGCTGGAGCGCCTGCAACAGCTCAACCTGCGCCTGTCCGACGAAGCCACCAACCTTACCCAGGCCTTGAAGGGCCAGAAAACTCAAGGTAACTGGGGGGAGCTTATCCTCGAACGCGTGCTGGAGCATGCCGGCCTGGAAAAGGGCCGCGAATACCAAACCCAGGTCAGCCTGAAAAGCGCCGATGGCGAGCGTTTCCAGCCGGATGTGCTGATCATGCTGCCCGGCGACAAGCAGGTGGTGGTGGACGCCAAGGTCAGCCTCACTGCGTACCAGCAGTTCGTTGCCGGCAACGACGAAGCTGCGCTCAAGCAGCATGTGCAGTCGCTGCGCAGCCACGTCAAAGGCCTGTCGAGCAAGGACTACAGCCGCCTTGAAGGCCTGCACAGCCTGGATTTCGTGTTGTTGTTCGTGCCCATCGAGGCGGCCTTTTCGGCGGCCCTGCAGGCCGAGCCGAACCTGTTCCAGGAGGCCTTCGACCGGCAGATCGTGATTGTCAGCCCTACCACGTTGCTGGCGACCTTGCGGGTGATCGACAGCCTGTGGAAGCAGGAGCGTCAAGGGCAGAACGCCCGCGAAATTGCCGAGCGTGCCGGCTGGCTCTACGACAAGTTCGTGCTGTTCATCCAGGACCTGGACGAGCTGGGCAGCCGCTTGCAGCAGGTAGACAAGGCTTATGCTGCCGCGCGCAACAAGCTGTGCGAAGGGCGTGGCAACCTGGTCAGCCGCAGCGAGCAGCTTAAGCTACTGGGCGCCCGTGCCAGCAAGAGCTTGCCGGCAGACCTGCTGGAGCGGGCGCTGTCCGACGAGGCGCTGCCCGACGTAGCGGTTACTGAGCCAGGCTCAGATGGCGATTGAGCAGGGCGCGCAAGGCCGCGGGCTTGACCGGTTTGGCCAGGTAGTCCAGCCCTGATGCATGTACCAGGGCGATGGTTTCCTTGCTGCCGTCGGCGCTGATCACTACACCGGGTACCGGCTCACCCAGCCGTGCTCGAAGCCAGCCCATCAGTCCGGTGCCGGTCTCGCCGTCGTCCAGGTGGTAGTCCACCAATGCCAGGTGCGGGCGCATGCCTTTGGCCAGCAGGGCTTCGCATTCGGCCTGGTTGCGCGCGGTCCATACCTGGCAACCCCAGCGGCTCAGCAGGCTGTTCATGCCGATCAGGATGCTGTCTTCGTTGTCCACGCATAGCACGTGCAACCCGGCCAGTGGCTGGCCGCCCTGTTGTTCCACGGGCGCGCTTGGCGCCGCGGCGGCCTGGCGTGCAATCGGTACGCTGACGCGGAACACCGTGCCCTTGCCTGGCCATGAGCGCACTTCCAGCGGATGCCCCAGCACCCGACACAGGCCGTCTGCGATGGCCAGGCCCAAGCCTAGCCCCTTCTCGGCACGGGTCTGGTGGCTGTCCAGGCGCTTGAACTCCTGAAAGATCACTTGCAGCTTGTCGTCAGCAATGCCCGGGCCACGGTCCCAGACCTCCAGCCACAGGCGCTCGCCCTGTCGGCGCGCGCCTAGCAGGATCGGGCTCTTGCCGTAGCGCAGGGCATTGGTGAGGAAGTTCTGCAGCACCCGGCGTAGCAGTTTCATGTCGCTGTCCACCCGCAGGCGGCTGCCGCGCAGGCGGAACTCCAGGCCTTTCTCGGCCGCCAGCAGCTTGAACTCGGCGCCCAGGGTGTCGAACAGCTCGTTGAGGGCGAAGGGTTTGGCATCCGGGGTGATCTTGCCGTTTTCCAGGCGCGAGATGTCCAGCAGGTCGCTGATCAGCTCTTCAGCCGAGCGCAGCGAGCTGTCCATGTGCTGTACCAACTGCTGGGCCTCTTCGTTCATGCCCTCGGCCTGTTGCGACAAGGCGGCAGAGAAAAGCCGTGCGGCGTTCAACGGTTGCATCAGGTCATGGCTGACGGCGGCCAGGAAGCGGGTCTTGGACTTGCTCACCGCTTCGGCCTGGCTCTTGGCTTCGGACAGCGCCTGGTTCAACTGCGACAGTTCGTGGGTGCGCTCCGCCACGCGTTGTTCAAGGCGTTCGTTGGCATCGCGCAGGGCCTGCTCGGCTTCGCGGAACGGGGTGATGTCGGTGAAGCTCATGACAAAGCCGCCGCCCGGCATCGGGTTGCCGATCAGCTCGATCACCCGGCCATTGGGGAACAGCCGCTCGGAGGAGTGCGCGCGGCCCTGACGCATCCAGTGCAGCCGACGCGCCACATGCACTTGCGCTTCGCCGGGGCCGCACAGGCCGCGCTCGGCGTTGTAGCGGATGATATCGGCAATCGGTCGCCCTACGCTGATCAGCCCGTCCGGGTAGTTGAACAGCTCCAGGTAGCGGCGGTTCCAGGCCACCAGGTGCAAGTTCTGGTCGACCACGCTGATACCTTGGTTGATGTTTTCGATGGCGCCTTGCAGCAGGGCGCGGTTGAACTGAAGCACCTCACTGGCTTCGTCAGCGATGCGCACCACGTCTTCCAGCTGCATGTCTCGGCCTTCGATGGCCGCTTTGACCACGGCGCGGGTCGAGGAGGTACCGAGTACCCCGGCCAGCAGGCGTTCGGTGTGCTCGATCCAGTCGCCATCGGCGTTCTGGTTCGGGTTGAAGCCCTTGCCCTGGCGGTAGGCAAAGCGGATGAAGCTCTGCCGTGCGCGCTCTTCCCCGACAAAGCGCGAGGCCAGGGTCAACAGGTCGTCGATCTGCACCGCCAGCAGCGGCTTGCTGCTGGGCCGCGCGCTGGTCTGCTGGCCAATGAACCGGCCGGCCTGCCAGTGCTCGGAAACCCGTGTGCGCGACAGCACCGAAACCCAGGCGAACAGGGTGAAGTTGCCCGCCAGTGACAGCACCACACCTTGGGTCAGTGGACTGATCGGCAGGTTCAGCGGGTTGCCGTGCAGCCACGCCAGGCCAGGGAACAACTGCAACGACCAGCCCAGGCTGTGCGCGGCAATCGGCAGCACCAAGGTGTAGAACCACAGAAAAATGCCAGCGGCCAGGCCGGCGAACACGCCGCGACGGTTGGCCTGCTTCCAGTACAGCGCGCCAAGCATGGCCGGGGTGAGCTGGGTCACAGCGGCAAAGGCGATCTGGCCGATGGTCGCCAGGCTGGCGGTGGAGCCCAGCAGGCGGTAGCTGACATAGGCCAGCAGCAGGATCACCACGATGGTTACCCGGCGAACCGAAAGCATCCAGTGGCGGAACGCTTCGAAAGGCCGCTCGGCGTTGTTGCGGCGCAGCAGCCAGGGCAGCAGCATGTCGTTGGACACCATGGTCGACAGCGCCACGGCCTCGACGATCACCATGCCGGTAGCTGCCGAGGCGCCGCCGATGAACGCCAGCAGGGCAAGGCTCGGGTGCGCCTCGGCCAGCGGCAGGCTGATGACGAACGAGTCGGAGATCACCGTGCCGGGCAGCATCATCTGCCCGGCCAGGGCAATCGGCACCACGAACAGCGCGGCCAGTGCCAGGTACATGGGGAATACCCAGCGCGCCAGGCGCAAGTCCTGCGGTTCGATGTTCTCGACCACGGTAACGTGGAACTGCCGGGGCAGGCAGATGATTGCCATCATCGCCACGGCGGTTTGCACCACCATGGACGGCCAATTGATGGTTTCTTTCCAATAGTCCTGCAAGTGGATTGACTGGCGGGCCTGGCTGAACAGGTCGTCGAAGCCGTCATACAGGTTGAAAACGATGAAGATGCCCACGGCAAGGAACGCCAGCAGCTTGATCAGCGATTCGAAGGCGATCGCCAGGACCATGCCGCGGTGGTGTTCGGTCACATCCAGGCTGCGGGTACCGAAGACGATGGCGAACAGCGCCAGTACCAGCGATATCACCAGCGCGGTGTCCTGCACGCGGGTGCCGGTGGCGTCGGCGTTGGCCCCGATCAACAGGTTCACGCCCAGTACGATGCCCTTGAGCTGCAGGGCGATATACGGCAGCACGCCGACCAGGCAGATCAGCGCCACCACCACTGCCAGGGTCTGCGACTTGCCGTAGCGTGCGGCAATGAAGTCGGCGATCGAGGTGATGTTCTGCTGCTTGCTGATCAACACCATCTTCTGCAGCACCCACGGCGCGAAGATCAGCAGCAGTACCGGGCCCAGGTAGATTGGCAGGAATGCCCAAAGCTGTTCGGCGGCCTGGCCGACCGCGCCGAAAAAGGTCCAGCTGGTGCAGTACACGGCCAGCGACAGGCTGTACACCCAGGCACGCAGCTTTGGCGGCAATGGCGTGCTGCGGCGGTCGCCATAGAAGGCGATGGCGAACATGATGGCCATATAGGCCAGGGCGACCACGGCGATCAGCCCGCTGGACAACGACATGAAGACTCCGAAGCAAAAAGGTAACGCGGTCCCGATCAATCAGTCTGGCACGCAAGTGCCGCTTCGTCAGCGCAGACGATGGTTGTAGGAGCGGGTTCACCCGCGAATAGGCCGGAACAGGCAACATCAACCCCTGCGGGTACCCAACCCATAGAACACCCCTGCCAGTATCACCGACAACACCAGCAGGTAGAAGACTGCCCCCGGCCACAGGTGTACCAGTGCAAACCCCACCATCACCGGCCCCAGCGCCGCCCCCAGGTTGGACAGGTTCTGCGCGCCGTAATACACCCCGCGCAAGTGCTCCGGTGCGATCAGGTCGATAAACATGTACTCGGCCGGGATCACGATGATTTCGCCCAGCGTGAACACCAGCATCGCCAGGCACCAGACCAGTACCGAGCCCGCCAGCGCAAAACCCAGCAAGCCGGCGATTAACAGGCCCATGCCGGCCAACAGCCACGGCATCAGGCGCTGGCGGCTGATGCGCCGGCCAATCAGGTACTGCAAGGCAATGACCGTCACGGCGTTGGTGGTGACCAGATAGCCGATCAGCCGTGCCGCTTCGGCCGGGTTGCTGGTGACCACCAGGTACTGGGACAGGTAGGCGGTGAACTGGCCGAACACTACCGCGCTCAGCACCCCACCCACGGTAAAGCACACCAGCCGACGATCCCGCGCCAGCCCCAGTGCCACCTGGCCGAAGCCGGCCGCAGGTTTGTCCGGCGCGCTGGCCTGCAGGCTGCGATCACCCAGGCGCCAGTAAGCCAGGCACATGGCCAGGCCAAGCAGGGCAGAGGCGAGGAACGGCACATGGTCGTTCAGTTCAAGCATGGCCACGCCCAGCAACGGGCCGGTGGCGTAGCCGACGTTGCTGAGGGTGTACTTGATGGCGAATACCTCGGCCCGCTCATCCACCGGCAGTAACGCGCAGAAGCCCGCCTTGGCAGCAATGTCGACCACTGCCAGGGCCAGGTTGATCAACACCAGACAAAAGAAGAACGGCAGTGCCGAACGGCTGGCGACCGCGCCGACGAAGGCCAGGGCGAACAGCAGGGTACTGGCGCTGACCAGCGTGTGGTTGCTCAAGGTGTCGACCAGATGGCCACCGTACAGACTCAATAGCGAGGCGACGATCAGCGCGCCACCGATCAGCAGGCCGATCTGGCTGATCGGCAGCTGGAAATTGTCGGCCAGGTAAACCACCAGGTAGGGCAGGGTGAGGGCGCGGGCGACGGTAAGCGCGAAGGTGGTGGTGAGCAGCAGGCGAACGGTGTGCGGGTAGCGTTTTATGGCGGCGAGCATTGCCACGTCCTTGTTGTGCGGGTTTGCCGAGCACAAGCATAAGCCACATGCGGTCCTTGCAGCAGCACCGGCAACGTTCAAGAGAAGATGGCAATGCTCCGGCTGGCTCACAGCCCTTCGCGACACAAGGCCGCTTCACGGACAAAGGGCGACAGGCGGAGGATTGACAGTCTGTCAGGCTCGGGGAATACTCTCGCAAAATTCATATATATGTTTATATAACAAGACGAGAGCGAGACCCATGCACCCATTGACCGGTGATGCTCGACTGCCCCGCTATCAACAACTGCGCGATCACATGGTCACGCAAATTGCCAACAACCGCTGGCGCCCGGGGGAAGCGATCCCGACCGAAGCAGCCTTGGCCACCGAGTTCGACCTGTCGATCGGTACCGTGCGCAAGGCCGTCGATGTCCTGGTGGCCGAAGGCGTGCTGGAGCGCCAGCAGGGCCGAGGCACCTTCATTCGCCGCCCACAGTTCCAGTCGTCGCTGTTCCGCTTCTTCCGTTTCGAGGCCGCCAATGGCGAGCGCATAGTGCCGGAAAGCCGCATTCTTTCCATCGAGTCGCTTCCGGCGCCTTCGGCAGTGGCCGAGGCATTGGGCCTGGCAGGGGAGGCAGAAGTGATCCGCATCGTTCGCACACGTCTGCTTGGCGCCCAGCCGGTGCTGGCCGAAGACATCTGGCTGCCGCGCCAAACCTTCCAGCCGCTGCTGGACGTGGATTTAAACAGCAAGGGCCCACTGCTGTACCCGATCTACGAAGCGCTGTGCGGTCAGGTGGTCGCCTACGCCGAAGAAACCCTGACCGCCGAAGCGGTCGACGCGGTGCATGGCCGCTTGCTGCAACTGCCGGCCGACAGCCCGGTGGTCGTGATCGAGCGCCTGGCCCGCGACTATGCCGGCAAACCTCTGGAATGGCGCCGCTCGCGCGGCCATGCGCAGCACTTCCGCTACCGCATCGACATTCGCTAAACCGGTCGCTTCACCCTTTTACCTGTCTGCGCCGTGCTGCCATGGCGCAGTGGCTTCGCCTGCCCGTCACACCACGAATAGAAGGATAACAATCATGTTCAGCTGGTATCGCGAGATCACCTCACGGGAACGCAAGACATTCTGGGCCTGTTTCGGCGGCTGGTCGCTCGATGCGCTGGAAGTGCAGATGTTCGGCCTGGCCATCCCCGCGCTGATCGCCGCATTCTCCCTGACCAAGGGCGATGCCGGCCTGATCAGTGGCCTGACCCTGGTGACCTCGGCAATCGGCGGCTGGCTGGGTGGCACACTGTCCGACCGCTATGGTCGCGTGCGTACCCTGCAATGGATGATTCTCTGGTTCTCGTTCTTCACCTTCCTTTCGGCGTTCGTCACCGGTTTCTACCCGTTGCTGTTCGTCAAGGCCATGCAAGGCTTTGGCATCGGTGGCGAATGGGCAGCCGGCGCTGTGCTGATGGCCGAAACCATCAACCCCAAGTATCGCGGCAAGGTCATGGGCACGGTGCAGAGTGCCTGGGCTGTGGGGTGGGGGCTGGCGGTGGCATTGTTTACGCTGATCTACTCGCTGGTGCCGCAGGAGTTTGCCTGGCGGGTGATGTTCTTCGTCGGTCTGCTGCCATCGCTGCTGATCATCTGGGTACGCCGCAACGTGCCCGAGCCGGACAGCTTCCAGCGCCTGCAAAAGGAAAAGGCCGTCCCTTCCAGCTTCTTGCAGTCGATGGCTGGCATCTTCCGCCCGGAACTGCTGCGTGTGACCCTGCTGGGCGGCTTGCTCGGCCTGGGTGCCCACGGTGGCTACCACGCGGTGATGACCTGGTTGCCGACCTTCCTCAAGACAGAGCGCAACCTTTCGGTGCTGAACTCGGGCGGTTACCTGGCGGTGATCATCCTGGCCTTCTGGTGCGGCTGCGTGGTCAGCGGCCTGCTGATCGACCGTATTGGCAGGCGCAAGAACATCCTGCTGTTCGCCCTGTGCTGTGTACTGACCGTGCAGGCCTACGTGTTCTTCCCGCTGACCAATACCCAGATGCTGTTCCTCGGCTTCCCGCTGGGCTTTTTCGCCGCCGGCATCCCGGCCAGCCTGGGTGCGTTTTTCAATGAACTGTACCCGGCTGACGTGCGCGGCGCCGGGGTGGGCTTTTGCTACAACTTCGGTCGCGTGCTGTCGGCCGTTTTCCCGTTCCTGGTCGGGCACATGAGCGAGTCGATGTCGCTGGGCAGTGCCATCGGCATCGATGCCGGCATCGCCTATGGCGTTGCGGTGATCGCAGCCCTGTGCCTGCCCGAAACCCGTGGCCGCAACCTTGAATCTGCACCTGCGCCGGAAACGGCCGGTGCCGTCGCCAAGTAACCTGAACCTGTTTGTATGAGAACCATGCCCGACGCACCCGCTTTGCACCTGACTGCCATCGACAGCCACGCCCACGTGTTCAGCCGTGGGCTGAACCTGGCCCGCCAGCGGCGTTATGCGCCCAGTTACGATGCGCCGCTGGGCGACTACCTGGGCCAACTGCGGGCCCATGGTTGCAGCCATGGCGTACTGGTCCAGCCCAGCTTCCTGGGTACTGACAACCGCTACCTGCTCAGCGCCTTGCAGACCGCGCCAGGGCAACTGCGCGGGGTGGTGATGCTGGAGCGGGAGGTCGAGCGGGCGACCTTGGCGGAAATGGCCCGGTTGGGAGTCAGGGGGGTACGCCTCAACCTCATGGGGCAAGACATGCCTGACCTGACCGGCGCGCAGTGGCGGCCGTTGCTGGAGCGCATCGGCGAGCAGGGTTGGCACGTGGAACTGCACCGTCAGGTGGCGGACATTCCAGTGCTGGTGCGGGCATTGCAGCCTTACGGGCTGGACATCGTGATTGACCATTTCGGCCGGCCGGATGCCCGCCTTGGCCTGGGCCAGCCGGGGTTTGCCGAACTGCTGACCCTGAGCGGTCGGGGCAAGGTGTGGGTGAAGGTGTCCGGCATCTACAGGCTGCAGGGCTCGCCGGAGGAGAACCTGGCATTCGCCCGTCAGGCGCTGTGCGCGCTGGAAGCCCATTACGGCGCAGAGCGGTTGATGTGGGGCAGTGACTGGCCGCATACCCAGCATGAGTCGGAGGTCAGTTTCGGCACCGCTGTCGAACAGTTTGAGGCCTTGGGTTGTTCAGCGCAGTTGCGCCAGGCACTGTTGCTGGATACCGCGCGGGCGTTGTTTGGCTTCGAGTGACGTAGCGCCAGTTCTACAACTGCCGGCAGGTCCTTGAACGCAATCTCGCTTGGCCATGCCTGAGCCGGTGCTTGCCAGTCAGCGCATTTCCCATGCAGATTTGTGGCCCGGCGCGCTTGGCGAGCCTCCAATTGAAAAGCCCTCAGGACCAAGGACGATGAGTCACTCTTCGCAATTCACCTTGCTCGGCAAGCGGCGTTTCCTGCCGTTTTTCATCACTCAGTCGCTGGGTGCCTTCAACGACAACCTGTTCAAGCAGTCGCTGATCCTGGCGATTTTGTTCAAGCTCAGCCTGGGCGATGGTGACCGATCGATCTGGGTCAACTTGTGTGCCTTGCTGTTCATCCTGCCGTTTTTCCTGTTTTCGGCGCTGGGCGGGCAGTTTGGCGAGAAGTTCGCCAAGGATGCGCTGATCCGTGCAATCAAACTGGCCGAAATTGTGATCATGGCGATTGGTGCGCTGGGCTTTGTCACCAACCATCTGTGGCTGATGCTGGTGGCGCTGTTCGGTATGGGGACCCACTCGGCGCTGTTCGGCCCGGTGAAGTATTCGATCCTGCCGCAGGCCCTGCGCGAGGAAGAGTTGGTGGGCGGTAACGGGCTGGTGGAAACCGGCACCTTCCTCGCCATCCTCGCCGGCACCATCGGCGCGGGGGTGATGATGTCGGCCGACAGCTACGCAACAGTGGTGGCCGGTGGCGTGGTCGGCACGGCGGTACTCGGCTACCTCGCCAGCCGCTGGATCCCTCGGGCGGCTGCCGCCTCGCCGCAAATGCCGCTGGACTGGAACATCTTCAAGCAGTCGTGGGTGATCTTGCGCATGGGCCTGGGCCAGCCGCCGGCGGTGTCGCGCTCGATCGTCGGCAACTCGTGGTTCTGGTTTGTCGGCGCTATCTACCTCACGCAGATCCCGGCCTATGCCAAGGATTGGCTGCACGGTGACGGCACCGTGGTGACCCTGGTGCTGACCCTGTTCTCGGTGGGCATTGCCCTGGGCTCGCTGCTGTGTGAGCGGCTCAGTGGACGCAAGGTGGAAATCGGCCTGGTGCCGTTCGGTTCGTTCGGCCTGACCCTGTTCGGCCTGCTGTGGTGGTGGCACTCCGGTGATGTACCGGCTGCAGCAGCGCCGCACGACTGGCTGGCACTGCTGGGCATGAGCCAGGCCTGGTGGATCTTGCTGTCGATCATTGGCCTGGGTGTGTTCGGCGGCTTCTACATCGTGCCGTTATATGCGTTGATCCAGGCCCGCACGGCCGAGGACGAGCGCGCCAGGGTGATCGCGGCCAACAACATCCTCAATGCTTTGTTCATGGTGGTGTCGGCGGTGCTCACCATCATCCTGCTAGGCGTGGCCAA